>JBBQDI010000025.1:0-10436 GCA_038319505.1 Burkholderiales bacterium | reverse complement strand
CCAGCCCGCCGATCGGTAGAGATCGCGCAATCGCCGCGCATGGTGTCGGCCCAAGGCGATGCCGGTGATCAATGATTGGTTGGGGGACGGGACAGTGGTCATGGTGGACTTCAAGCTCTGGCGACCGGCATATCGGCAATGCACGTGGTGTACGCCGGTGTGCGGCGCAATTGCTTCATAGACCAGATTCTTCGATCACCTGCAAGGCCGGCACTGGCCATCTTGAGCGTACCGCGTCCGTAGCGCTGGTTGATGCCGTCCAGAGCCGTCATCAAACGGACTTTGTCTTTTGAGTTGGCAGCGTTGGGGGACTTCGAGGCATCGGCGCCCGCGCGGGCGACGATGCGGCGGATCTCCGGCACGTTTTTCAACAGCGCCTGCTGCACCCGCAGATCCTGCGCGATCGATTCTTCCAGACTGATCGATGGCAGTTTTTCCAGCTGCACCAGAATGTCACCCTCGTCCATTGTCGGCATAAAGGTTTTGCCGATCAGGGGATACACCCCCATCGCGGCCAGCATCAACACGCCAGCGGTGACGTATACCCATTTCGGGCGTGCCAGTGCGCCATCGAGCAGCCGGGTATACATACCCTGCGACTTGCGCAACAGCCACGGATCTTCATGCGCACCCTGCTTGAGCAACATCGAAGCCAACACCGGAATCACGGTGAGCGCCAGCAACAGCGACGCCGCCAGCGCGAACACGATGGTCAACGCGACCGGGGTAAACAATTTACCCTCCAGCCCTTCCAGCGTCAGCAGCGGCAGAAACACAATGGCGATGATGGCAATGCCGGACGTGACCGGACTGGCGACTTCCTGCGTTGCCCACAGCACGCGCTGCAACGGCGTTTCCTTGGTGTTCTTCGGGTCGTGCGCCAGATGCGCAACGATGTTCTCCACCACCACCACGGCGGCATCGACCAGCAGGCCGATCGCGATCGCCAGGCCGCCCAGACTCATCAGGTTGGCCGACAGGCCGAACTGGCGCATCAACACGAACGTGGCCAGCACCGACAGCGGCAGAATCAGCGCCACCACAATCGCGGCGCGCAGGTTGCCGAGGAACAGGATCAGCAGGACCACCACCAGCACCGCCGCCTCGAGCAAGGCTTTGCTCACGGTGCCGACCGCGCGGTCGACCAGCTGCGCGCGATCATAAAAGGTCGAGATCGTCACGCCCTTGGGCAGGGTGGCCTGAATGTCGGCAATTTTCGCCTTGACGTTCTTGATCAGCTCGCCCGCGTTGACGCCTTTCAGCCCGATCACCAGGCCTTCTACCGCTTCGCCTTTGCCGTTCTGGGTCACTGCGCCGTAGCGGGTCATCTCACCCAGCTCCACATGCGCGACATCACCGACGGTGACCACTGCACCCGCCACCGATTTGACGCCGATGTGCTTCAGGTCATCCAGCGAATTCACGCCGCCGTTGACGCGCACCACCCAGGTTTCCTCGCCTTCATTGACGCGTCCGGCACCATCGTTGCGGGTGTTGCTTTCCAGCGCCATGCGCAATTCAGCAAGGGACACGCCGCGCGCGATCAGCGCAGCCGGGTCGGGGATCACGGCAAACGTGACCACCCGGCCGCCCAGCGAGTTGACGTCGGCCACACCGGGAATGGCGCGTAGTTGCGGCCGTATCGTCCAGTCGAGCAGGGTGCGTTTTTCGGCCAGCGAAAGCGGCCCCTCGAGGGTGAACATGAACAGCTCGGACAGCGGCGTCGAAATCGGCGCCAGCCCGCCCGACACGCTGTCCGGCAGGTCGCCCTTCACATTGGCAAAGCGTTCGGCCACCTGCTGCCGCGCCCAGTAAAGATCGGTGCCATCCTTGAAATCGACGGTGATGTCGACCAGCGCATTCTTCGACAGGCTGCGCAAAATGACCTGATTCGGAATCCCCAGCAATTCGGTTTCAACCGGCTGGGTGATGCGTGCCTCCACCTCGCTCGGCGTCATGCCGGGCGCTTTCAGGATCAGCTTGACCTGGGTGGTCGAGACATCGGGGAAAGCATCGATGGGAATCTGCTGATATGCGCGCACGCCCAGCACGGCCAGCACCAGCGCAAATGCCAGCATGAGCCAGCGGCGCGCCAGCGCGAATTCGATCAGGATATTGAGCATGGCTTACTCTCCCAGCCACTGCGCCTTGAGCGCGGCCACGCCCTTGATCGCCACGCGGCTGCCGGCTGCCAGACCGGTGACTTCCGCCTGACTCGCGTTCTGGCGGATCAGCTTGACCGGCGTCGGCACAAAGCCCTGTGCGGTTTCGACGAACACATACGCGGCACTCGATTGCCACACCAGTGCGGCAGCGGGCACAGTCAAGCCCTGCGCCGACTGCGCGCCGGAGATGGCGACCTGAACCGACTGGCCAGGACGCAGCAGTTTTTGCGGATCAGCCAGGCTGGCGCGCGCCAGTACATTTTGCGCGGCATTCAGTTGCGGCAACAGCGCCGTGATACGGCCGCTGGCTTCGCTGTCCACCACTGTCACCTGCTGGCCCACTTTCACCTGCTGCGACTGGGTGGAACTCAGCGGGATTTCCAATGCGAGTTTCGACAAATCAGCCACTTTCACCAGCGCCATCCCGGCATCCACCCGTTGGCCCGGCTCGGCTGCACTTTCGATCACCACGCCGGCGATCGGTGCGGTCAGGGTCAGCATGCTGCCCGACACCTTGCCCGCCCCCATCAGCGACAGCATGGCTTGTGCGGCGCGTTGACTGGCGCGTGCAGACTGTGCTTCGGACTGCGCCGCACGCAGCCGCGCCTCGGCAATCAGGCCTTCATTGAACAATTTGGCATCGCGCGCGGCATTGGCGGCGGCCAGTTGCGAGCGCAGTCGCGCCTGCGTCAACGCGTTTTGTGCGTCGACCAGGCCCGGCATGGACAGCGTGATCAGCGATGCACCGCGCTTGACCGTGTCGCCCGGCTGCACATGCAGCTGGGTGACCAGTCCCTCGCCCGCCGCAGCCGTCACCCGTACGCTGGCAGGCGGCAGGGTGACCCGGGCTGTGTAGGCAAGCGCCGGGCTGGCGTCTTGCGAAACAGCCACCGCCGTGGCGATACCCAGGTTTTTCTTATGGGCGGCGGTTAAGGGCAGGGCGTCCGCAGCAACAGCGGAAACAGCGCAGAACAACGCCAATACAACAATACGAGAGGCAACAAAACCAGCAACCATGCTTGATCTCCAAAAGCGATAAAACAGCAGACAAACGCATGCACATGCAATACGTTGCAACGGACAATCAAGCGGAAGGTGGGGCTAAGGCAAGGTAGAAAGTGTGGTCCGAAGGGACAAGATACAACGCCGGTGGCGCGGCAAAAACCGCCCGGTGAAGACGGGTATCAGCATGCTGCAAAATGGGGGGGGGCGCACATAGTGCATGACGCACCAAGCGTTGCACGCCCATCCGTTGCGGCACGCCTCGCGCCACCGCAACTTCTGCGCCATGTTCAGGGGCTGCAATCGCATGGTAAGAGACTTCGTCATGCCCGCCCTGAAGCAGATGCGGCAGCCCCCCATGATTTAACTGTACCGCACCCGCATGGGCATGGATGAACGGCGTTATCGCCTGCAGAGAGACGAATAACCAGAGCATCAGGAAACGGACGATTCGGTGCGACACAGGCAGGCTACACATATCAGGTTGGAAATATACATTTACAGACTACAGGATGTAGATCAGGACTGCCATCCAGCAGGCGATGGCTGCATCGTGCCGATCGATTCTTAAGCTCGCCTTAAGTTCCGGAGGCGAGCCTCACTGCTTCCGGATGGAGGAATCCCGCGTGTTCATTCGCACGCGCACATTCTCTCCGGGACTTCACGCCGCGTTGTATCTGCTGACCGCCTGACTGGCGGTTTTCAGACGGATGGCGGGGTGTCCCACGATGTATCCCATCTTAAGATTTCCCTAAGATTTCGCGCGTACTGTCTGCTGAACATCCCGTTACAGGAGAAAGTCATGCCGCATTCATTACCCCATCCGCATCGCACATTTGATCCCTTGCTGCGACTGCTGCACTGGGTCATTGCCCTGTCAATCGTGTCGCTCATTACCACCAGCCAACTCGCTGACTGGTTTGAACATGCGCCATTAGAAAAGACGCTGTGGAATCTGCATATTCTCACCGGCTATGTCCTTTCAGCGAGCGTGCTGACGCGTCTGTTGTGGGGTCTGGTGGGGCCCGTCAGTGCACGCTGGCGTGATATGTGGCATCCAGCGGTCTGGAAGGACAGCCTCAAGAACATGCGTCTACCCACCAAACATCGGGCAGGACACGATCCGATCGCCAGCCTGGCTTATCTGTTCGCCTACGGTGTGATGGCACTCATGATCACCACCGGACTGGGGTTGGCTGCCAGCGAGTTCCAAGCGGGGCCACTCGCCGGCTGGCTGGGCAACATGAAGTGGCTGGAAGACGTGCTGGGCGAGCCGCACGAAGTCGGATTCACCCTGATGCTCGGCTTCATCGGTCTGCACATGGCGGCGCTGGTGTTTCACCAGTTGCGCGGCGAACGGGTGGCGCAGAGCATGCTCACCGGCAAGCAATATCCCGATCAACACCTTGAAACAGAAAGTGGGGTGCAACATGACTAAGCACGTGTTCCTTGGCGGCAGCCTGATTATCCTGGGCATGGCTGCTGCCGTGGCAGGCGCCGCCGACTCACCCGCCAGCCTGGCGGCACGTTATGCACTGGAAGCCGGCGTGCCGGTGTCGGCCTTGTCCGCCCCACGCGGCGAAGCGCTGTTCCGCACCGAACATGCGGGACGCAATGGTCAGTCCGTCAGTTGCGCCAGTTGTCACACGCCCGATCCGAAACAGGCCGGGAAAACCCGCGTGGGAAAACAAATCGAGCCGCTGGCCCCGAAAGCCAATCCGGAACGCTTTACCGATGCAGCAAAAGTCGAGAAATGGTTTCGGCGCAACTGCACGGACGTGCTGCAACGCGAATGCAGCGCGCAGGAAAAAGGCGATTTCATCACCTGGCTCGGCCAGATCAAATAAGGAGCGAACCATGAACTATCTATTGCGTGGAATCGGTGTGGTAGCGACGGTCGGGGTGGTCAGCATGCTGGCGTTTTCATTGCCCTCAAACCAGGCGCACGGCGATGATGGCGGCAATGTCCTGCCACGGCTTACCAACAAGGCGTGGCAGCAGGAATGTGCAAGCTGCCATATTGCATATGCGCCGGCATTTCTGCCGAAAGCATCCTGGCAGCGCCTGATGGGCACTCTCGACAATCACTTTGGCGAGAACGCCAGTCTTGATCCGGCAACCCGGGCTGATATCCTGAAATTTCTGGAAACCCACGCGGCCGATGCCGGCACCAGCCAGATGGGACGCCGGGTGATGCAGGGCGTGGGCGCGAAGGACGCACCGTTACGCATCACCGAAACCCGCTGGTTTGTACGCAAGCATGATGAAGTGTCGCGCACGACATGGTCGCGCAAATCGATAGGCTCCGCCGCCAACTGTGCGGCATGTCACCGGCAGGCTGAACAGGGCGTGTTTGACGAGGACACGGTGAGAATCCCGAAATAGTGCCCACAGGTAGAATCAGGCGATGCGCATATTGTTGGTAGAAGATGACCGGATGCTGGGGGACGGCCTGCAGGCCGGCCTGACGCAGGCCGGCTATGCTGTCGACTGGCTGCGCGACGGCAATGCGGCCGTGGCGGCATTGTCGACCGAATCGTTCGCCGCAGTGGTGCTCGATCTGGGGTTGCCGAAACGCGATGGCCTGTCGGTGCTGCAGTGGCTGCGCGGACGCCATGATGCAACACCGGTGCTGATTCTCACTGCACGCGACCAGCTGGATGACAAGGTGCGCGGACTGGATCTGGGTGCCGACGACTATGTGCTGAAGCCGTTCGATCTCGATGAGATTGCAGCGCGCCTGCGCGCACTGGTGCGGCGCGCCCACGGCCGCTCGGAACCGGTGCTGGCGCTGGGCGAGATCGAACTCAATCCGGCAACGCGCACCGTCACGCGTGCCGGCCACGCCATTGAACTGACGCCGCGTGAATTCGATCTGCTGCATCTGCTGCTGCAAAATGCCGACCGGGTGCTGACACGGCGTTCGCTGGAAGAGCAGCTCTACACCTGGAACGACGCCGTCGACAGCAACGCGCTCGAAGTGCACATCCATCACCTGCGGCGCAAGCTTGGCAACGAGCTGATCCGCACGGTGCGCGGCGTGGGCTACGTGGCCTCGGCAGTTGCTTCCCCCTCATGAGCGCCGCACCTGCCTACTCCCTGCGCCGGCGGTTGGTATGGCTGCTGACCAGCGCGGTGGCGGCGATCTGGCTGCTATCGGTGGGAGTGGTCTACCAGCGCGCCCACCACGAGGCCGATGTGCTGCTCGACAGCCAGCTCACACAAGTCGCAGAGACACTGCTTGCGATCGTGGCGGGTGGCGAAGTCGACCATTTCGTGAAAGAGCTGCACGAACACGCACAACATGCTCCGGTGCCCATCGCATTTGAAATCTGGCGCACGCATAAAGGCGAGACCCAGCGTCTGGTGACGTCGCTCGGACACGCCGCCTTTGCAACAGGTGTCACGTCCGGCTTCAGTGAACACCCGCACCAGGGCGAACGCTGGCGCTTTTATGCGACACAGGACAACAAATCAGAATACCGGGTCGTGGTTGGGCAGGCCCATGCCGCGCGAGAAAAACTGGCGCGTGAAATCGGTTTCGCCTTGCTTGTGCCCGCCGCGCTGGCGCTGCCCCTGATGGCGCTTGCCGTGTGGTGGGTCGTGGGCCGTACGCTGCGGCCGGTGGATACCGTGGCGCGCCAGGTCGGTGCACTGGATGCCCGGGCGCTGACGCAGCTCGATGCATCCACCCCGTTGCCAGATGAAATCGCGCCGCTGCGCGCAGCGCTCAATGCGCTGATCCAGCGCGTTACCGAGGCTTTTGAAAACGAACGCCGTTTCACCGCTGACGCGGCGCATGAACTGCGCACACCACTCGCCGCATTGAAAATCCAGGCGCAGGTCGCCCAGCGCGCGCAAACGGCTGACAGCCAACAGCACGCGCTGGCACAAGTCATCGCCGGGGTCGACCGCATGACGCATCTGGTCGAGCAATTGCTGACGCTGGCGCGCGTCGATCCGATCAGCCCACCTACTCCACCGCTGCCTCTGAACCCGGTCGATATCATCGCCACGGTCTGTGCTGAACTGTTGCCGCAGGCACAACGGCAGTCACAATCGCTGACGGTCGACACGGCAGTGGGATGTTCGGTGGCAGTTACTCCAGCCTGGCTACAGATTGCCCTGCGCAATCTGGTGGACAACGCGTTGCGCTACGCTGGCGCAGGCGCGCGCATTGAAGTACGGCTTGTGCGAACCGGGTCAACCTGCTCGATCACGGTCGCAGACGATGGTCCAGGCGTGGACCCAGCCCTGCGCGCACGGTTGAGTGCGCGCTTCGTGCGCGGCGAGGTTGAGGGCGATGGCTGCGGGTTGGGGCTGTCCATCGTCGCCCGCATCGCCGCGCTGTCCCATGCCCAACTGGAACTGGGTGACGGGCTGACGCGCGCGGATGGCGGCCATGGTTTTGCCGCCACCCTGCATTTCAATCTACCTGCCGGACATTCCGCCGTCTAAACCTGCGCCGCGCATCAGACCGGAAAAGCGCATATCAAGGCACGTTATTTTGCGGGCTGAATTTGTGTGACGGTCATCGCGCCGTTCATCATCTCAACGTGAAATTTCACGGCATCACCCACCTTCACATTTTTCAGCTGGTCCGGCGACTGCACCCGAAACACCATGGTCATGCCCGGCATATCCAGATTGACGATGGGACCGTGCTTGAGGGTGACCTTGCTGTTCGCGGTGTCGATCTTGCGCACCACCCCATCGCTCATCACACTGCCGGCTTCGGTGGTGGCCGCCGCTGCAGGCTGGGCGTACAGCGGTGAGGTGAGGGTCAGCGCAGCAATCAATACAATCAATTTCTTCATGGTGTAACTCCTTCTGTTGGAATGATTCAAATGGACGGCAAGCCTGCCACGCAGGATCACGTGTCTGCTTACCGTCATCACACTGGGTTAATGGCCCGCATGGCCACGGGGTTTGCGCACGGTTACTTCGACGTCATTCGGCGTGCCCTTGGGCGAGGCCGATTCCGGCGCGCGCACCGGGTCGGCAAGCGGTCCGGTGTACTCGAATGCCTGCGTACCCGCCGGCTGCTTGTACCAGCCGGGGTCGGAATAATCACCGCGTTTCTGATCGCGCCGCACTTTCAGCATGGAGAACATGCCGCCCATTTCCACCGATCCATAAGGACCTTGTCCGGTCATCATCGGCAGCGTGTTGTCGGGTATCGGCATTTCCATTTCGGCCATGTCGGCCATGCCGCGTTCGCCCATCACCATATAGTCTGGCACCAGCTTGTTGATCTTTTTCATGATCCCGGTGTGATCGACGCCAATCATGGTCGGCGTCGAATGACCCATCGCGTTCATGGTGTGGTGGCTCTTGTGGCAGTGGAACGCCCAGTCGCCTGCCTCATCGGCCAGAAACTCGATTTGACGCATCTGACCCACCGCAACGTCGGTGGTCACTTCCGGCCAGCGCGAGCCCTTGGGGGTGGGGCCGCCATCGGTTCCGGTGACCTCGAACTCCACCCCGTGCAGGTGCATCGGATGGTTGGTCATGGTGAGGTTGCCGAAACGGATGCGCACGCGGTCGTTGAGCCGCACGTTGAGACTGTCGATGCCAGGAAAGGCGCGGCTGTTCCACGTCCAAAGATTGAAGTCGAGCATGGTATTGACCATCGGCGTGGCGCTACCGGGGTCGATGTCGTAAGCGTTGAGCAGGATGCAAAAATCGCGGTCGACAGTTTCGATCAGCGGATGCTTGCCCTTGGGATGCGTCACCCAGAAACCCATCATGCCCATCGCCATTTGCGTCATTTCATCGGCGTGCGGGTGGTACATGAAGGTGCCGGGGCGTCGTGCGACAAACTCGTACACAAACGTCTTGCCCGGCTTGATCTGCGGCTGGTTGAGACCGCCGACGCCGTCCATGCCGTTGGGCAGGCGCTGGCCGTGCCAGTGGACGGTGGTGTGCTCGGGCAGACGGTTGGTGACAAAAATCCGCACCCGGTCGCCTTCCACCACTTCGATGGTCGGTCCGGGCGACTGGCCGTTGTAACCCCACAGGTGCGCCTTCATGCCGGGTGCAATTTCGCGCACCACGGGTTCGGCCACCAGGTGAAATTCCTTGGCCCCGTCCTTCATCCGCCACGGCAGGGTCCAGCCATTGAGCGTCACCACCGGGTTGTAGGGGCGGCCGTTCGGCGGCATCAGCGGCGGCTGGGTGTCGGGCTTGTCCATGCTGACGATATCGGGCAGCCCCGCCAGCGCAGCGGGCGTCACCGTGGCTGCAGCGACCGCGCCGGTCAACTTGAAAAAATCGCGTCGTGAAGTCATGGGGAGTCCTTTCAATGTCCGCCCGCAGCTTGGGCGGGGGCGGAGGAAGCTGAGGGGGCGGCCATCATGCCGGGGGTGCCGACCAGTGCCATTTGCAGATCGGATTCGGCCAGCCAGTAATCGCGCTGCGCCTCGATGGCGGCATTGACCGACACAATCTGCGAGCGGGCGTCGGCCAGCAGTTCAAACACGCCGATCAGCATGCCGTTGTAGCGCAACATGTTCTCTTCCGAGATACGCTTTTTCAGCGGTACCACCTCGTCGCGCAGATGCCTGGCAATGGCGTACTGGCCCTGCTGCATGGCGTAAGCCTCGCGCACTTCGGAACGCGCGTTGACCGCAATTTCGCGGGCATGCTCAAGCGCTTGCCGGTAACGTGACTCGGCCGCAACGATTCGGCTCTGCCCCCAATCGAACAGCGGCAACTCGAAACTGATTTCGTAACCGCGTTGTAGCGGCGCTTCGTTCGAACTGTTGTTCATGATGCCCAGTTCCAGCACATTGATCAGCCGCGTGCTGCGCGTGAGTCCCAGATTTTTCGCCAGCGCCTCGGTTTGCAGCTTCGTCATCTGCAAGTCCAGTCGTGACGCCATCGCCTGCTGTTCCACATTGGAAAGCACAGGCAGTGACTTGGGCAGATCCGGCAGGCGGTCGGGCAATTTCAGCTTGTCTGCATCGGACAAACCCATCAGCCGAACCAGACGTTCGCGCGCCTGAATTTTTGCGCTCTCGGCACGAGCCACCGCCAATGCTGCATCCGCATAAAAAGAATGTTCGCGCGCCTGCCGCAATTTGCTCCAGTTGCCTGCCTTCGCCATGCGGCTGGCGAGATCGGCGCCCGCTTCGGCCGTCTCCATCGCCTGCTGCTGGTATTGCGCAGATTGATTGGCGGTGACGGCAATGATCCATGCCTTGCGGGTATCTGCCGCCAGTCGCAGCACGTTCAGAACCAGCCCACTACGTGTTTGTTGAAACAGCC
>JBBQDI010000024.1:0-10509 GCA_038319505.1 Burkholderiales bacterium | reverse complement strand
TGGCCCAGGCTGGAATCAGCCCCCAGTGCGCCATGGATAGATGCCGCCTGTCGGCTTCAGCGCGGATGATGGCGATGTCCTGCGCGGGCGCGATGTTGTAGCTCGGCAGCAGGTTGGGGATGTCGTCCAGGCTGAACGCGGCCTTCAGGGCCTGGGGGTTTTTCAGGGCAAAGCGTCCGCACATCTCAGTTCACGCCTGGCAGATCTTCCCAACGAGTCGTGTAGCCGGGCGAGACGCGCTCGCGCCGCATTTGCCACGGTTTCGCCACGCCTTCCGACGCCAGCCGCAGGGTGCCACGGCCCCACATGGCGTTAGCGCGGTCGATCACGTTCATCAGCGCGGGGCGGTCGGGCGGCGCGGTGTCGAACAGCTGGCCTTGTACGACGCCGGCGGCGCGCAGTTCCATCAGCATCACGCCTGCCTTCTGGTAAGCATAGCCGGGTTTGAACAGATGCTTGAGCCCCCACAACGCAAACCGGGTGAGCGTGCGCGTGTCACCGCTGGGCACCGGCAGGGGTACGGTGAGCCCGCGTTGGTATTGCGGGTGCTCGGGCTTGAACGGGTTGGTGCGGATGAACACCTGGAGCGCGCCCGCCACCGAGTGTTGCTGGCGCAGTTTTTCGGCGGCGCGCGCGATGTAGGTGGCGACGGCCTCTTCCAGTTCGGGCAGGGTGTAAATATAGGCACCGAACGAACGCGAGGAGATGATCTGCTTTTTGGCGGGCGCGAGTTCTTCCAGTTCCAGACAGGACACGCCGCGCAGTTCCATCACGGTGCGCTGCAGTACCACCGAGAAGGCCTCGCCGAGGGTGACGGCATCGGCATCGCGCAGGTCGCGCACCGTGGCGATGCCCAGGGCAGTCAGCTTTTCGGTGAGGCGGCGGCCCACGCCCCAGACTTCATTGACTGCGATGCGGCTGAATACCGCATCTAGTTCGGCGGGTTGCAGGCGACCGAAGTCGCACACGCCATCACTGCCGGCGTGGCCCTTCTTGGCGCAATGGTTGGCCAGCTTGGCGAGCGTCTTGGTGGCGCCGATGCCGACGCACACCGGGATGCCGACCCATTGTTTCACCTGCCGGCGGATGCGCTGGCCGATGGCGGCCAACTCGGCTGCGGGAAAGCCGTCGAAGCCGAGAAAGCATTCGTCGATGCTGTAGATTTCCTGTTGCGGCGAATAGGTGCCAAGCACGCGCATCATGCGGTTGCTCATGTCGGCATACAGCGCATAGTTGCTGGAAAAAGCGAGGATGCCGTGCTGTCTGGCGGTGTCCTTCAACTGGAACCAGGGCGCGCCCATTTTTACACCCAGCGCACGCACCTCGGCGCTGCGTGCCACCACGCACCCATCGTTGTTGGACAGCACCACCACGGGTTGGCCTTCCAGACCGGGGTTGAACACTCGCTCGCAGGAGACGTAGAAGTTGTTGCCGTCGATGAGGGCGAAGGTCATGGTTTTGGTGATTTCCGTGAATGGTGAGCGGTATTCAATTGCTGTTCGGGCTTGGGTCTTCGACGACTCTCAGGGCCGATCTGCCGAACGATTTATTTGCCTGACAGGGGGATTGGATCCGGGCAGCCCTTCGACAGGCTCAGGGCGAACGGTGGTTGGGTTGGTTCAGGGCAAATTTATCGAAGGACAAGGGCTGCTTATCGTTTGATGCGCTGAATCACGCTGGTGACCACGCCCCAGATGGTGAGCTCCTGGCCTTCATGCAGTTCGATTGGGGCATAGGCCGGATTTTCTGCGATAAGCCGTATCTTGCCGCGACGTTTTTCCAGGCGCTTGACGGTGAGTTCATTGTCGATCACGGCGATGACGATGTCGCCGTGGCGGGCTTCGAGCGAACGATCCACCACCAGCAGATTGCCTTCCTGAATGCCGGCACCGATCATCGAGTCGCCACTGGCCTTGAGAAAGAAGGTGGCGTCACGGTGTTCGATCAGATGTTCGTTGAGATCGAGCCAGGCTTCGACAAAGTCATCCGCCGGCGAGGGAAACCCGGCCTTGACCTTGTGGCCAAACAGCGGTCGCTTGAGTGGCGTGGCATGGGGGTTGGGAATTAAAGTGCCGTCCGGGGCCGCGAGCAGCGACTGCACCGACGCCACCAGGCTGACCGGCAGGCGAATCACCTGGGTCGATTCGCCTCTGGGGCGGCCGGCGCCGGGGCGGCTGCCGCCGCGGGTGGGTTTGGGGGTTTTTTCCATGCTTGAATTCTGTTACAGAATTCAATAAAAGGAAAGGGTGAGGCGGGAAAAGCGCGAGTTGGCGCGGCTTAAAAACACCAGGGTCGGGCAAGACTCCAGCCGATTCCGCGGCAGAAAACGCAGGGTGCTGCGTTCTGTTTGCCGGTACCGCCACAGCTGTTGCAGCGTTTCCAGATGGAATCGCGTTCGGCGGTGGCAAAGGTGCCGCTGCAACGCTGGCCGCGCGGGCTTCGCACACAACGCTGGTTGATGAATTCTTTGCGGTAGGTGATGGCGCCGCAGGCTCGGCATACGCCAAGAGGGTGACTCTTGACTGCGTCGGACGTGTCGGTTGCTCCGGTTTCTTGTGGAGGGGACACGTGCGGTTGCGGCTTATTCATTCAGGAGGGGGACGGACGCACAGAAAGGTCTGCACAAGCCCGGGTACCGGATCAATTGAATTTCCGGGCTGTGGCAGGACGCTGCTGTGGCTGGGAATAGGCTTCTTTGTGACGGAAGTTGATGCGACCTTTGGTGAGGTCGTAGGGCGACATTTCGATGGTGACTTTGTCGCCGGCCAGGATGCGGATACGGTGCTTGCGCATTTTGCCGGAGGCGTAGGCGATGATTTCAAAGCCATTGTCCAGGGTGACGCGGAAGCGCGTTTGCGGCAACACTTCGTTAACGACGCCTTCCATTTCGACTAATTCTTCTTTTGCCATGCTTCGATTCCTCAAAATTTGCCGGCAACGCAACAATGCTGTGCGCCGGCGTGAGTGCGTGTTCGAAAGGGTGCAGTGGGGCTGCGGTAAACGTGCCCAGTTTGCGCAATGCGGGTTACCCATACGGCAAACCGGCAGAGTGCCCGTCAGGGCAGAAGAGGGCAGATAAAAAGACCAATTCGTCCGGGCATTATGGGGCCGCCAGCCTTGTATTGGCAAGGCTGGCGGCCCGGGACCGCCCCAGGACTGGGATGTAGCCGGGTGGCTGCGTGGTCAGACTGGATAATGCCGCCAACCCCCGGATCATCCGTTCATGCGCAAATGTGTCGCCAGTCGGCGAGGTGCATCGAGGACGCTTGCGAAAGTCGGCTTTTCGTTGGGCAGCCGTTACGGCTGGTCGTCTGTTTGTGCCTCGCCTGCGGCAGAGTCGATGTGCAGGGTGCGGGTGGGGAACGCAATCTCGGCGCCGTGGGCCTCGATGAGGGTTGCGACTTTCAGCAACACATCCTGCTTGACCTCGTGATAGTGCACCCACTCGACGGTTTTGGTGAAGGTGTAGATGAAGAAATCCAGCGATGACGCGGCAAATGCGTTGAAATTGACGATCAGGGTGGCATCGGTGTCGATCTCGGGGTGCGCTTGCAGCATGGCTTTCACGTCGGCAACGATGGTGGCCATTTTATCGAGATCGTCATAGCGGATACCGATGGTTTCCTTGATGCGCCGGTTGGTCATGCGGGTGGGGTTTTCCACCACGATGGTGGTGAACAGGGAATTCGGCACATAGATCGGGTTCTTGTTGAAGGCGCGCACCCGCGTTTGGCGCCAGCCGATGTATTCCACCGTGCCTTCGATCTCATGGTCGGGTGAGCGGATCCATTCGCCCACGGTAAACGGCCGGTCCAGATAGATGGTCAGGCCGCCAAAGAAGTTGGCCAGCATGTCCTTGGCAGCAAAACCCACGGCAATGCCGCCGATGCCGCCAAAGGCCAGCACGCCGGAGACGCTGAACCCCAGCGTTTGCAGAATGACCAGGATGGTAATGATGGTGATCGTGACGCGACCGAGTTTGGACAGGGCGTCGACGGTGGTGCGGTCGATCGCGTCTTCGGTCGCCTCGCGGGGGGCGAGGATGTTGCGCGAAGCTTGACCGATCAACCGCAGTAGAAACCATGCCAAAGCAATGATGATGAGCGTGTTGCGGGTGGGGACGACGAAATCGAAGACGGGTGTGCCCAGGTGTCGGTGCACGATCTGGATGGCGAAGTTTGCGCCGGTCACCCACAGAATGAGCGTCAGCGGCTTGCGAGTGGCCTTGATCAGGGCGTCGTCCCAAACGGACGCAGTGCGGGCGGCAATTTTCTCGATCTGGCGCAGCAGGAAGTAGGCGCCGACGTTGAGAATGACGATGGCGACAAGCACCATCAGCACCTGAGGAAGCCAGGGTGCTGCCAGGAAGGTAAAGCCGAATTGTTGTGCCAGATCGTTCATAAGCGGAAAAAGCGTTTGGGCGTGGTTTCAAATGGCGGGGATGCGTGAATACAAGCGTGACGGATCCCGGTTCGATGCGCCCATGATACATGGCTGTGTACGTGCCCTGGACCGATGCATCAGATAGGACGTGGCTGTCTCCACCGCATGCAGCTACGTGTGTTCAGTGGATGGGATCGGTTTAGGCCGGACAGGTTTGAAAATAAACGTAAATATTTATACGTAATATCACGTGTTGACGGTATGCGTGACGGCATCTGAACGGTATGATGCGGCATCAATTGTACGGTTCAATCTCGCCCGCATGGCCCGCACCACTTTACCCCTCTCCGACAGCCATATCCGCCAGGCCAACGTAGCCACCAAGCCGTTCAAACTGGCGGATGGCGGCGGCATGTACCTGCTGGTTCGTCCGGATGGGTCCCGCTACTGGCGGCTGGATTACCGCTTTGGCGGCAAGCGCAAAACGCTGGCGCTGGGCGTGTATCCGGACGTTTCAATCGGCGAAGCCAGAAAAAAGCGCAGTGAAGCCAAGGCCCTGCTGGCGGAGGGGCGCGACCCCGGTGCGGTGAGAAAAGCCATCAAGTCGGGCAAGCCGATTCCCGTCGGGGATGAGCAGGCCTATGCGCTGGCGATCATTGGCGAAGGTGTGTGGGACTGGGGTATGAAAAGCGGACAGGTTCGACATGACGCCCACTGGTCACGGATGATGGGTCTGGACGCGCACCAACTCGAGCACCCCTGGCAAGAAGCGCTGGCCTGCCTGGTTGATGAGGACGCTGAGGCGGTCATGGCGGCCATCCAGCGTTGCCTGGCTGGCGAGGCGGGCTTTGAGTGTGAACATCGTATCCGCCATGCGGACGGCAGCTTCATCTGGGTGCAGAACCGTGCCGAAGTGGTGGAGCGCGATCCCGATGGCAAACCGATCCGCATGGTGGGCAGCCTGCGCGAAATCACCGAGCAGCGGCACCAGGCGCTGGCCATGCAGCGCCGCAACCTGCTGTTGCAGACGATTGCGGCCGTGAACGAAATGCTCATGGAGGATCTGAGCGAGCCGGTGCTGATGTCGCGCATCTGCCAGGAGTTGACCCGGGACGATCTGTTTCGCATGGCCTGGATCGGGATGGCCAACGAGGATGAGGTGACGGTGCGCCCAGTGGCCGAGGCCGGGTTTGTCGAGGGCTATCTCGCCGGTATCAATATCCGGTTCGACAACACGCCCGAGGGCCAGGGACCCATCGGCACCGCGATCCGAACGGGCATTACTGTGATCATCGACGATACACAAACCCATCCGCAGTTTGCACCGTGGCGTGAGCGCGCGTTTGAACGGGGATACCTGTCAGCGGCGGCGGCGCCCCTACGCGTGAATGGACGGGTGGTCGGGGCGTTGGTCGTGTATGGGGCTGAGCTAAAAATGTTTGGGCCGGACAAGGTGATGCTGCTGGAGAAGCTGGCCACCGATCTTGGCGTGGCGCTCGGCCGTCGGGCGTCGCTGGAGACCCTGCGAGCGAGCGAAGAGCGCTTCCGGCTGCTGCTGGATGCTTCCCCGGAGGCGATTTTTGGGGTCGACACACGTGGCGTGTGCACCTTCGTAAATCCGGCCTGCCTGAGCATGCTGGGATACACCCAGGCCGAGATGCTCGGCGCTAGCGTGCACCATCTCATCCACCACACCTATCCCGATGGCCGGCCTTATCCCAAGGAACATTGCCACATTCGCTGCTCCACCCTGGAGGGCAGACCGACCCATGTGGACAGCGAAGTGCACTGGCGCAAGGATGGAACCAGCTTTCCGGTGGAATACTGGTCGCATCCCATGTATCGCGATGCGGAACTGGTGGGCGCGGTGGTGAATTTCGTCGACATCACCGAACGTAAATATGCCGAGGAAGCGCTACGCGAAAGTGAAGCGCGTTTTCGCGCCATGGCCGAGCATTCCGCCGACTGGATCTGGTCGACCGACACCCTGGGGCGCTATACCTACAGCAATCAGCGGGGCCTCGACAATATGGGCTACACGCTTGAAGCGTTTCTCGCTGTTGATGCCGCGAGTCTGCTGCATCCGGACGACCAGACCTTGTTTCACCAGACGGTCAGCCAGGCGGTGACAGCCCGGCAGGGCTGGCAGAACGTCGAATTGCGCTGGCGTCATCGTGATGGCAGTTATCGCATCCTTGAATCCAATGCCTCTGCGCTGTTGGATGAGGCGGGGCTGCTGATCGGATTTCAGGGGGTGGATCGCGATATCACCGAGCGCAGAAAGGCAGAAGCGCGCATCGAGTTTCTGGCGCACCATGATGTGCTGACCGGCCTGCCAAACCGGGTGCTGTTGCGCGACCGCTTCGAGCATGCCTTGTCGCTGGCCGAGCGGACCCATTCCCGGGTGGCGATGTTGTTCATCGACCTGGACAATTTCAAGGTGGTGAACGATACCCTGGGCCACGCGGCAGGCGATGCGCTGTTGCTGACGGTGGTCGAACGTCTGTCGGGCTGTACGCGCGAGAGCGATACCATCAGTCGCCAGGGGGGTGATGAATTCATCCTGCTATTGGATAACGTTCCGGAACAGGACACAGTGGAACGGATTGCCAGCGAGATTCTGGTACGGCTGGCCGAGCCAGTGGAAATCAACGACCATGTGCTCAATGCCTCGTGCAGCATTGGCATCGCGATTTTCCCCCTCGATGGACGCGACTTCGAGAATTTGCTGAAAAAAGCCGATGCGGCGATGTACAACGCCAAGGATGCAGGCAGAAACACCTACCGCTTCTTTGACGAGCAAATGAACTTGCAGGCGCACGAACACCTGTTGCTGCAGAACCGCCTTCATCAGGCGTTGTTTCGCGCTGAGTTCTATCTGCACTACCAGCCGCAACTGGATATCGGCAATGGCAAGGTGATCGGCGTGGAGGCGCTTTTGCGCTGGAACAATCCGGATCTGGGCGAAGTCGACCCTGAACGATTCATTCCGATCGCGGAAGGCTGCGGCCTGATCGTGCCGATTGGGGCCTGGGTGATGGAAGAGGCATGTCGCCAGGCGCAGGTATTGCGCCTGGCCGGCTGGCCGGATCTGACCATGTCGGTCAACTTGTCGGCCATGCAGTTCCGCCGCAGCGGCCTGATCGAGACCGTGGCGGGCGCGCTCGAACGCAGCGGCTTGCCACCGCATTTGCTTGAACTGGAATTGACCGAATCCCTGCTGCTGCAGGATGTGGAAAATACGCTGGAACTGGTGCGGCGGCTGAAGGGGCTGGGCGTGCGGCTGTCGATTGACGATTTCGGGACGGGATATTCGTCGCTCAGCTATCTCAAGCGCTTTGCGGTCGACCGGCTCAAGATCGACCGTTCCTTTGTGCGTGACATAAGCACAGATCCTGACGATGCCGCCATCGTCCGTGCGATTATCCAGTTGGCGCGCAGCCTGCACCTGGGCATCATCGCCGAAGGCGTGGAGACGCAGGCGCAGCTGGCATTTCTGAGCGAAGAAGGATGCCAGGAAGTCCAGGGCTTCCTGTTCAGCCAGCCGTTGGCGCCATCAGCCCTGAAAGGCTATTTGCAGGCACATTCGGCCCTGCTGCTTGATGTGGACTCGCCCGTCGCGTAATACTCGCGTTGTGCCTGATCTGGCCCTATGATTTAAAAAATATCGTAACTGTGAGGCGTTGTCATGAGCCACAAGCACGAGAGCCTGCTGCGTTCCATTTTTGACGGCCCGGTGAGCGGCAATGTTCACTGGCGCGAGGTCGAGTCGATGCTGACGCATCTGGGTGCCAAAGTAGAACCGCATCACGGCGCAAGTTTCCGCGTGGAATTGAACGGCGTAGAGGGGTTTTTGCACCGCCCGCACAACAGCAACACCTGCACCAAACAGGAACTGCGTCACGTGCGTGATTACCTGGTATCGGCAGGGATGGATCTTTCACAGGTTCAGGGCGGACAGTCGTGAAGCGGGATAACCGGTTGATCGTTGGCGTGCTGGCGTTTCTGCTTGCCATGATGCCCCTGAGCGTTGCCGCCCAGCAGGACGACACGGTCAGCGGCGACAAGGCCACCGACATGGTGGTGGATGCGGTGGTGATGCGGCCACTCGGACTGGCCGCCACGCTCATCGGCACCGTGCTGACCGTGGTGGCGCTGCCTTTCACGATCCCCAGCGGCAGCGTGGAAACTTCGGTGCACGAGCTGATCGTCAGGCCGGCCGAATATACGTTCAAGCGACCGCTCGGTGATTTCAGCGGCAGCAGCGAGGATGGGCGCTGAGCCTTGATGTGAAAAATTCGGTCTTTATAATTGGCATGAAGTCTTGTTTGTTAATTGAATAATAACAACTGATTACATCAATTTATTGGTGATTCATATTACGTAGAATAAAGACCGTCAGCTTGGTTGCGCGATTGGAATCAGTCGGCAGAATATTCATTAAATTGTCGAAGTTCAGTTCGACCTGACAGACAGCGCACGTTCAGGTTGCACCTCGTCAGACAGAACGCATTTTATTGAACACATTCAACCCTGTGACTATGCTGATTCAAGCAAAATGGTCGTCACGTGGGGATTGAATGCGGGTAGCGGGTGCATGCGCGCAACGCAAACTTGTCTGGGGTCAAAACTTGTCTGGGGTCAATTTATGTCAAACATGATTCTGCTCGGCACACGCAAGGGCACGGTGATTTTTGATCGTTCGAATGCGGGCTGGGTGCCTCGGCCGATCGAGCATCCAGGCATCCCGGTGTGCTACGCGGCACGCGACCCGCGTGACGGGACCTTGTGGGCTTCGCTCGATCACGGCCACTGGGGGCCGAAGTTGTCACGCTCACGCGACAACGGATCGACCTGGGAGGATGTGCTATCGCTGAAATATCCGGACGGGGCGCGCTACATCGTCAAATACCTGCCTACGCCGGATTTCGACCCGGAGGCACCAACAGGGCAGCCCGAATACAAGGACGCGACGGTTTTCAAGATCTGGAATCTGACGTTTGGCCCGGCCGGGCAACCCGGCAAGGTGTATGCCGGCACGATCCCCGGCGGCTTGTTCGTCAGCGATGATGGTGGCGACCACTGGACGCTCAACCAGCCGCTGTGGAACCATGAAAGCCGGGGCGGCAATCTGTTCGCGGGCGAGGCGACCAGCGAAAACCAGTGGTCGGGCACGCCGGCCAGCATCGACTATGGCGTGTTCGAACCCGGGATTCATTCCATCGTGATCGACCCGCGTGATCCACAGCATATGCACGTCGCGGTGTCTTCCGCCGGCGTGCTGGAAACCACCGACGGTGGCCAAACCTGGGCGGGCCGCAATCGGGGCATGCTGAACGATTACACGCCGACTCCGGAATCGGCATGGGGGCACGATCCGCATTTCGTGACCGGATGCCCGGGGCAGCCGGACCATCTCTGGCAGCAGAATCACTGCGGTGTGTTTTATAGCGATGACGGTGCGATGAAATGGCAAAAAGTCAGCCAGCCCGATGTCGGCGTGCATTTCGGTTTTCCGATCGCGGTCGACGCACAGGATGGGCGGACGGCTTGGGTGGTTCCCGCGCGCGGGGATATGGAACGCATGGCGATAGGCGGGGGTTTGAGCGTGGCGCGAACCACGGACGGCGGGCAATCGTGGCAATCCTTCCACACCGGCCTGCCGCAGCAAAACGCGTATGACATCGTGCTGCGGCATGGCCTCGACGTGTCGGGCGACACGCTGTGTTTTGGCGGCACCACCGGCAATGTCTATGTTTCGGAAGACCGCGGCGAAACCTGGCAATGCCTGGGCCACCATTTTCCGCCGGTGTATTCGGTTCGATTCGGCTGAGCGACATGCCCACGGTGGAAATGACCCGGCACCTGTACCGCTTTTTTCCGGTGCTCGAGAACCGCACCATCGAGGTGCCGGCCGGCTCGGTAGCAGAAGCCCTGCGCGCGGTTGACGAGCTCGCTCCGGGCTTCTCCGATTACGTGCTCGACGAGCGTGGCGCGCTGCGTCGGCATGTCAATCTGTCGCTCAACGACACCAACGTGATCGACCGACAAACGCTCTCTGATCACGTGCCTGAGGGCGCGACCCTCTACATATTCCAGGCGCTGAGTGGGGGGTAGGGATGGGGG
>JBBQDI010000023.1:0-10538 GCA_038319505.1 Burkholderiales bacterium | reverse complement strand
GGCGCCGACTATACGCAGACACTGGAGCCGCGCGCCTACTACGTGTATGCGCCCTATCGCGATCAAACGGCGATTCCGGTGTTCGATACCGCGTTACGGGATTTCAATTACGCACAGGTGTTCACCGAAAACCAGTTTATCGGCGGCGACCGCATCAATGATGCCGACCAGTTGACGCTTGCCGTCACAAGCCGATTCATCGAAGCGGAAAGCGGGCTGGAGCGCCTGCAGGTGACCCTCGGCCAACGCTATTACTTCAGCGACCAGAAAGTCACATTACCAGGGGTCGCGCCCCGCACCAGCAATGCCACTGACCTGCTCGCGGCCGTAAGCGGGCAGATTACCCGTGACTGGCGCATCAATACCGCCTGGCAATTCGATACCCAGAACGGCACCACCATCCGCCAGAATCTGGGCGCGTCTTACCGACCCGGGCCGGGACGCGCATTGAACTTTGGCTACCGCTTCATTGACCAAACCACCGAGCAAATTGATCTGTCCGCACAATGGCCGTTGGGTAAGCGCTGGTACGGCATGTTCCGCTACAACTACTCCATGCAGGACGACAAGCTGGTCGAAGGCTTGGCAGGGTTTGAATACAACGGGGGTTGCTGGGTCATGCGCGGGGTATTCCAGCGCCTGGCCACCAAGGAAAACCAATCCACCGACGCGTTGTTTTTCCAATTGGAATTGAACGGCATGGGGCGCCTTGGCTCCAACCCGCTCGACGTTTTGAAACTTAGTGTTCCCGGATATAGGCCCAGCAATGACATTCTTCAAACACCCTGAACGACTTCAGCGCTACGTGCTGGCGCTCCTGATCGCTGCATCGACCCTGCTTCCCGCCCACGCTGACGTGACGCCGCTCGATCACATCGTCGCCGTCGTCAACGATGAAGTCATCACCCGCCAGGAACTGGCCAAGCGGTATGCCGAAGTGGTGCAGAGCCTTTCGCGACAGAGTACCCCGCTGCCGCCGCGCGAGGTGCTCGAAAAGCAACTGCTCGAACGCATGATTACCGAACTGTCCCTGCAGCAACATGCCCGCAACACCGGCATTCGTGTCGATCCGACGCAAGTCGAGCGCGCCCTGCAACGCATCGCCGCGCAAAACAAGCTCGACATGGCCGGGCTGCAAGCCGCGGTGGAAAAAGACGGTCAAAGCCTCGACACCATGCGCAACACCATCCGCAATGAGATCCTGATTTCCCGCGCACGCGAACGCGATGTCGACAATCGCATCTCGGTCAGCGATTCTGAAATCGAAGGTTTTCTGCAAACCCAGGCACAACAGGGCGTGGAAACGGAATACAGCTTCGCCCACATCCTCATTACCGTTCCGGAAAATGCCTCACCCGAGCAAATTCAGGCACGCCGTGCCCGCACCGAGGACATCCTCGCCCAACTTGCCAAGGGGGCCGATTTCGGCCAACTGTCCGCCAGCTACTCCGACGCGCCCAATGCACTGCAGGGCGGTGTCTTTGAATGGCGCCCGAGTGGCAAGATGCCGACCCTGTTTGTCGATGAATTGAAAACGCTGCAACCCGGCCAGCTCAGTCCTATTCTCAAAAGCAGCAACGGTTTCCATATCCTCAAGCTCATCGACAAGCGCGGGCTCGATGCCACGCTCAACGTCACGCAAACGCATGCGCGCCATATCCTCATCAAGACCAACGAACTCACCTCGGAATCCGACGCGCGCAACCGCCTGCTTCAGCTTAAAGAACGCATCGACAACGGGGTGAAATTCGAGGAATTGGCGCGTCTGCACTCCGAGGATGCCAGTGCGTCCAAGGGGGGCGACCTCGGCTGGATCAACCCCGGCGATACCGTGCCCGAATTCGAGAAAGCGATGGATGCGCTGAAGGAAGGTGAAGTCAGCGCACCCATCCAGTCGCCCTTTGGCTGGCATCTGATCCAGGTGCTGGAGCGTCGCACCCAGGATGTCACGCAGGAACGCCAGAAACTGCTTGCGCGCCAGGCCATACGCGAACGCAAGGCAGAAGAGGCCTTCCAGGACTGGGTGCGACAGATTCGTGATTCGGCCTACGTCGAACTGCACCCGATCGATTGAACGGAATCAGGGTGAGTGACGCTTTGGGTCTGCCCACCCTCGCGCTTACGGCAGGGGAGCCCGCCGGGGTCGGTCCCGACCTCTGTATTGCCTTGTCGCACCAGCCCTTGCCATGCCGACTCACGGTGCTGGGTGATATTGACGTGCTACGCGCACGTGCTGCGCAGCTCGATATCCACGTCAACTTCATCACCGGCGATGTCATTCCTGTGCATCAACCCGGTGCCCTGCACGTGCGCCACATTCCGGTGGCCCTCCCCGTCACGCCAGGCACGCTAGACGCCAGCAACAGCGCACACGTCCTGGCCCTGCTTGATGCCGCACTCGAAGGCTGCCTGAACGGTGCTTATCACGCCATCGTCACTGCACCGGTTCACAAAGGCATCATCAATGACGCCGGCTTCGCCTTCACCGGCCATACCGAATATCTGGCCGATCGCAGTGGCACATCCCGGGTCGTAATGATGCTCGCCGGCGGCGGCTTGCGCGTCGCGCTCGTCACCACCCACCTGCCCTTACGCGAGGTGGCCGATGCGATCAATGCCAGTTTGCTCGAAGAGGTGATCCAGATTCTCCACGGAGAACTGCAAAGCAAATTCGGCATTGCCCAGCCGCGCATCATCGTCGCCGGCCTCAACCCGCATGCCGGTGAATCAGGACACCTGGGGCGCGAGGAGATCGACATCATCGAACCCGTCCTCCACCGCCTGCGCGGACAAGGCATGTCCCTGATCGGCCCGCTTCCTGCCGACACCCTGTTCTCGCGCATTCGCCACGATCCCTGCGACGCCGTACTGGCGATGTATCACGACCAGGGCCTGCCCGTCCTCAAATACGCCAGCTTCGGTACCGGCGTGAACATCACGCTGGGCCTGCCCTTCATCCGCACCTCGGTCGATCACGGCACCGCACTTGATCTCGCCGGCACCGGACGCGCAGAAGTGGGCAGCCTGCTGACAGCAATCGGAGTGGCGATAGAGATGGCGGCAATGGATCCGGCAAATGGCCGCATCCCGCCTCAACCCAAGCCCTGACAATGCACACCCCTCGCAAGCGCTTTGGCCAGAACTTCCTGATTGACGATGGCATCATCCATGCCATCGTCAATGCCATTCATCCGCAGGCGGGCGAAACGGTCGTTGAAATCGGCCCCGGCCTCGGCGCGCTGACCCGGCCGCTGCTCGAACGTCTGCCCCATCTGCATGCGGTCGAACTCGACCGCGACATCGTTGCGCGCCTGCAAAGAGCCTGGCCGGCCGAACGTCTCACCGTGCATAGTTGCGACGCCCTGAAATTCGATTTCAGCGCGTTGGGAAATGATTTGCGCATCATCGGCAACCTTCCCTACAACATTTCCACACCGCTGCTGTTCCACTTGATGGAGTTTGCTGCGCACATCCGCGACATGACGTTCATGCTGCAGAAGGAAGTGGTCGAACGCATGGTCGCAGAACCTTCCACTGCCGATTACGGGCGACTGACGATCATGTTGCAACGGCGCTTCCATCTTGAATGGCTGCTCGATGTGCCGCCCACCGCCTTCAACCCGCCGCCCAAGGTGGATTCCGCGGTGGTGCGATTGATCCCCAAAATCTCCGCTGAAATTGTGTCGCTCAACGACGCCCTGTTTGCACGCGTCGTCCTGGCCGCGTTCTCACAACGCCGCAAAACCCTGAAAAACACCCTCGGCAGTTTGCTGAAACCCGAGGACTTCGCCGCGCTCGGCATCGATGCCGGACTGCGGGCGGAAGCCCTGCCCGTGTCAGACTACGAGGCGATCACCCGGCACCTGTCCCGCTAAAACAGATGGGCTCCCCGCTCTCCACCGGACGCGCGCATGATGCGTTAGGTGGCTGACTGAGCATCCCGACTTAAGATGCTTCAAAATAATCCGTTATAGCCTTGCGCTTTACAGAGCTTCCATGACTCACATCCTCCTGATAAACCCTTGCAAGGCAACGTGTCCGAACTAGAACCCGAAATCGAGCGGGCACTGTTGCGCGCCTATATCGATAGCGCAAACGACGGCATTTTCGTCATTTGCGACGAGATGAAATTCCATGTGGCCAACCCCTTGATGGTCGAGTGGCTTGGTGTTGACGAAGCAGAATTGACTGCGCATGGACGGCGGCTGCCGATTACCGAGCTGTTTGGTCTGGGCGAGACTGACGCGCTGTTCCGCCAACATTTTAAAATGGCCATTAACGGCCAGGCCGCCCGTTTTGAAGTTGAGATCAATCCTCCACATGGCAAGCCGCGCTGGGTAGAAATCAGCATGAACCGCGTGCGCCTGGAATTCGGCGAGCTGGTGATCGGCATCCTGCGCGACATCACCGAACACCGCGTGCTGCAAGCCGCGTTGCTGCACCATGCCAGCCATGACGACCTGACCGGGTTGGCCAACCGGCGTGAATTTCAGCTGCGTCTGAACACACTGGTCGACACCGTGCAAACCGACCAAGGGCCGCACGCCCTGGTCTATGTCGATCTCGACCAGTTCAAAGTGGTCAACGATACCTGCGGCCATTTGGCCGGCGACGAACTGTTGCGCCAGTTGGGCATGCGTCTGAAACAGCAGGTAAGCCGGCGCGACGTGATCGCGCGCCTGGGCGGTGACGAATTCGGCTTGCTGCTCCATGACCGCTCGATTGACGAGGCGATGCGCGTGGCGGAATCACTATGCGAAACCGTGGCGGAATATCGCTTCATCTGGGGCGAACGCAGTTTCGAGGTCACGGCCAGCGTCGGACTGTGCGCAATCAGCAGCGACACGCTCTCCGCAGAGGACGCCATGAGTTCGGCCGATGCAGCCTGTTATGTCGCCAAGGACGAGGGCCGCAACCGTGTGCAATTGTATTTCGGAGGCCTCGCTTGCACCGGCAAACGCCAGGAAATGGAATGGGTATCCCGGTTGCAAAAAGCGTTGGACGAGAACCGCTTCCAGATATGGCAGCAGCACATCCTCGACCTGAAGCCGGATGCTGCCACTGGAACAGGGCATTTCGAAATGCTGTTGCGGCTCGTTGACGAAGATGGCGCCATCATTGCACCGGGCCGGTTTTTCCCGGCGGCCGAGCGCTATGGTCTGATGCCGGCCATTGACCGCTGGGTTATCCAGCATCTGTTGCTGGACGGGCAAGGCAAACGCCTGCAGTCAGAAATGGCCCAGTCCGCAGCCACGCATTGTGCCATCAACCTCTCCGGCGCCAGTCTCAATGACGATAAATTCCTGAAATTTCTGGAAGACGCCCTGCGCTACACGTCGATTCCAAGCCATGCCTTATGCTTCGAAATTACCGAGACCGTGGCGGTCAACAATTTCGGCCGCGTCCGTGAAGTGATGCAAACCTTCAAGCAGTTCGGTTGCCAGTTTGCCCTGGATGACTTCGGCAGCGGCATGTCATCGTTCAGCTACCTCAAGAATCTGCCGGTGGATTACCTCAAGATCGACGGCTCCCTGGTGCGGAATATCGTCGAGGATGCCGCCGATTTCGCCATGGTCGAGGCCATCAATCGCATCGGCAGCGCGATGGGGCTGAAGACGATCGCCGAATTCGTCGAGACCGCGGCATGCTTGCAGCGGCTGCGCGATATCGGCGTCGACTATGCTCAGGGTTATGCCATCCACCGTCCTGAGCCCTTGTTTGCGGGGATCACCGTGTAGAACACAGGCAGCAACCACCCCACTTCGCCGGCTAATCGAAAGCAGCCTGTCAGCTCTGCAAGAAGGGATAGTCGGTATACCCCTTTTCCTCTCCGGAATAGAATTTTTCGTAATCGGGTTCATTCAGCGGCGCGACGCGACGAAAACGCTCGACCAGATCCGGGTTGGCCAGCAGCATCCGGCCGAATGCAATGGCATCGGCAGCGCCGGACGTCACCGCTTCCTGCGCCGTCGCCAAATCATAGCCATTGTTGCGAATCAGGTTGCCGGTATACAGGGCACGCACCCTGTCGTAATCAAACGGAATCCACTTGCCTTTGGGTGCGCCGCCGGTTCCCTGCAGCAGGTCCAGAAACGCCAGCTTCAGCGGGTTGAGTTGAGCGACCACGTATTCGAAGGTGTCCTGCGGATGCTCGTCGCTGATGTCGTTGAACGGCGTCACCGGCGACAGTCGCAGGCCAACGCGGTCAGACCCCACTTCTTTGCATACCGCCTCCAGCACTTCCAATAACAGGCGCGCGCGGTTTCCCTTGCTGCCGCCGTAAGCATCGGTACGCCGGTTGGTAGACGAGCGCAAAAATTGATCCAGCAAATAACCGTTTCCGGCATGGATTTCCACGCCATCAAAATTCGCTCCCATCGCTTTGCGTGCGGCCTCGGCGTAGCTTCCAACTACGCCGGGTATTTCCGAGAGATCAAGCGCGCGCGGCGTAACAAAATCCTTCATCCCCTGCCCGGTGAACACCTGCCCCGCCGGACGAATCGCCGAAGGCGCAACCGGCAGCGCGCCGCCCGGCTGCAAATCGGGATGCGAAATCCGCCCCACATGCCAGAGCTGAAGGACAATCTTGCCGCCGGCGCCATGCACCGCCTCTGTCACCTGCTTCCAGCCCGCGATCTGCTCGGGGGTGTGGATGCCGGGCGTGCGCGGATAACCATGTCCTTCCGCACACATCGGCGTCGCCTCGGTCAGGATCAAGCCGGCCGATGCGCGCTGGCGATAGTACTCAGCCATCAAAGGTGTCGGCACATTGCCCACACCGGCACGATTACGCGTAAGGGAAGACATCACCACGCGATTGGCGAGATCGATTGCACCAAAGCGGGCAGGTGTAAAAAGGTCGGTCACGTTGGATTCCTTGAAATAAGCCATGCAGGCAAGATGAAGCCATGCCTTGTAGTATCTTGAGGGTGAATCAGAAAACACAAGAGGCCCAGGGTTTAAAACCTGGACTCATGCCGCTTTCATCAGCCGATGGAAACCGGCTTGTCTTGCAGCCTCAAAGCTTGTGACAATTGCACATGCAGCCAACTGTTGGCCCGCACCTTAAGGACTGAATGATGATCGAGAACCAGGAACGCTTTCAACACACCTTGTCGCTGTTCGACGCAGCCAATGCAGAAGACCCCAATCTGGATGAGGGCCAGCCGAAGGAACTGCTGTACGGCAAGCGCATGTCGGACATGATTGGCCGCTTTGCCCCGGATGCCTCAGAAGCGTCGCAACTGGCCGTGCGCGCGCAGCACATCCGGCGCTGGACCGTGCCACGCAACACCTATCCGATGACCAAGGAAGGCTACCACGCGTGGCGTACCGGGCTGTATACGCTCCAGGCCGACACGGCCGGCGATCTGATGCGCCAGGCCGGCTACGACGTCGCCATGATCGAACGCGTCAAGAAAGCGGTGGGCAAGCGCGGCATCAAGATCAATCCGGAAACGCAGCTGCTGGAGGATATCGCTGACCTGGTCTTCATCGAGCATTATCTGGTGGCCTTCGTGCAGAGCAAGCCCGAATACGACGAGGAAAAATGGCTGGAAATCATCCGCAGGACATGGGGCAAGATGTCCAAGAACGCTCAGGCATTTGCCCTGTCCGGCAAGATCAAATTACCGGAATCTCAGGTGCCCTTGATTACCAAGGCGATCAGTTAATCCGCGAATCTGCGTGCCCGCATGACGCGCTGGCAGGTGTGATTCACGCTGCCGATTCCGGCGTCCACCCAGCCGTTCCCTTCTGGATAAATTCGATCGGGTAACCGTCCGGGTCTTCGATGAACGCAATGACTGTGGTGCCATGCGACATCGGCCCGGCCGGGCGCAACACCTTGCCGCCTTTGGCTGTCGCCGCATCGCACGCAGCATAGGCATCGTCGACTTCGATCGCGATGTGACCGTAGCCGCTGCCGACTGCGTACGTGTCCACGCCCCAGTTGTAGGTCAGCTCGAGCACCGCCGTCTTGTCTTCGGTGTCATAGCCGACAAATGCCAGGGTGAATTTACCGCCCGGGTAATCCTTGCGGCGCAGCAGCTTCATGCCCAGAACGTTGGTGTAAAAATCAATCGAGCGGTCGAGATCGCCAACACGCAGCATGGTGTGAAGGATTCGCATTGTGGTTTACCCCGGCTGAAGTTAAATCAGGCTGTCGTTAAACAAGAAACAGTGAAGCGCCCATTGTGCGCAACTCGGCACGCCGCGCAAGCGCATCAGGGCATAGCGCGGCGACCTGCGCCCAAAAGCGCGGCGAATGGTCGAGGTGGACAAGGTGGGCGAGCTCGTGCGCCGCGACGTAATCGATGATGGGGAGCGGCGCCTGAACCAGACGCCAGTTGAGACGGATATGGCCGTGTCGGGTGCAACTGCCCCATTGCGTTTGCGCATTGGACAAGGCAAAGCGACTGGGCGACCGTCCCAGCGTCCGTGAGATGCGGCCGAGCCGCCAGGCCAGCAGCTGTTCTGCCTGATCGACCAGCCAATCGCGGATCAGGACATTGGAGTCTATTTCAGGAGAGGCGTGAATGATCAAGGTGTCGCCGTACCGACGGACTTCGCTGAACAAGGAAGGCCGGATGTCGAGTGCAAGTGCGCGCCCGAGGTAGCGCACTTCGGTCAAGGGCTCGTGACGCGGTTGCACAATGCTCGCCTGCACTTGCGCCCAGGCACGGGCAAGCCAGTTGAATTTCTGTTGTACATAGCGTTCGATTTCGCCGCGTGGTGTCCAGCTCGGCGCATGGATGCGCACTTCGCGCGCGGTGACCGTCAACCCCATCGTGCGGCGGCGACGTGAACGCCGCAACTGATACGGAACGGCGGCGTCGCCGATCTGCAAAACGCCGTTATTGGCGCGCGGCAGCAGGGGGCAGCCTCGTCATTTCGGATTCGATCCAGGCTTCCACCGCACGTGTCAGTTCGGCCGCGCTCTTGCCGATGGCGTCGATCACCGGGCCGATGCTGATGGTGATGGTGCCGGGTTGCTTGATGAACGCATTCTTTGGCCACACTTCACCGGCGTTGTGCGCCACCGGCACGATGGGTGCACCGGTCTCCGCCGCCAGCCAGCTGCCGCCGATGCCATAACGGCCTTTTTCTCCCGGGGCAACACGCGTGCCTTCAGGGAACACCAGCACCCAAAATCCCTGCGCGAGTTTTTCCTTGCCCTGTCTGACAATCTGTTTCAGCGCCTCGCGCCCGGCACCGCGATCGATGGCAATCGGCGAGAGCATGCGGAATGCCCAGCCAAAAAAGGGCACATTCAGCAGTTCCTGCTTGATGACCGGTGAGACCGGCGGGAACAGACACAGAAAGGCCACCGTTTCCCAGGCCGATTGATGCTTGGCAAGGATGATGGCAGGTTGCGTCGGCAAGTTCTCGGCACCCCGGATTTCATAATGAATGCCGAGCAACCAGCGCGCCAGCCAGATCACCGTGTGGTTGTATCCGGTGATCAGCTGGTAACGCGCGTGCGCCGAAAACGGAAAACTGAGTAATGCGACGATGCTGAAAAATATCGTCAGCGCGGTCTGTACAACCGCAAAAATCAGCGAGCGAATCAAATTCATGACTCGACCATGAGCAGATGATCGACGGCCTCACTCAAGTTGGCAAACACCGGGGTGTTTTTGGGCAGGCCACCCGCCACCAGGGTTTTCTCGCCCTTGCCGGTTCGCACCAGCAAGGGCAGTGCGCCCACGCTGGCTGCAGCCTCCAGATCGCGCAGCGAATCACCAATCGCGGGCACGCCCAGCAAATCACGGCCATAGCGCGCGGCAATCTCGTTGAACAGCCCGGTTCTGGGCTTGCGGCAGTCGCAGTCCATTTCGGCCGCATGCGGGCAATAAAACACCGCTTCGATGCGCCCACCCGCCTGCGCCACCGCCTTGTGCATCTTGGCGTGGATAGCGTTCAGCGTCGTCATCTCGAACAGCCCGCGCGCCAGCCCCGACTGGTTGGTCGCCACCACCACGCGCCAGCCGTCGCGCGTCAGCCGCGCGATCGCTTCCAGGCTGCCGGGAATGGGCTTCCATTCGTCCGGAGACTTGATGAACTGGGCGGAGCCGATGTTGATGACGCCGTCGCGGTCGAGAATGATGAGCTTCATGGCGGGAGTTTAGGCCGCCAGCCGGGAGATGTCAGCTACCCGGTTCATGGTCTGATGCAGCTGGTTCAGCAGCGCCAGCCGGTTGGCCTTGAGCGCGGGATCGTCGGCGTTGACCATCACGCTGTCGAAGAAGGCGTCAACCGGCTCCCTGAGCGCAGCCAGCGCCTGCAGTGAGGCGGTGTAATCGCCTGACGCAAACGCGGCATCGGCCTTGGGCGCGACTTCTCTGAGTGCGGCAAACAAGGCGGTCTCGGCGGCCTCGACAAAGCGCGCGGGATCAGCTGCACCCCCTACTTCGCCTACAGCCTTTTTCAGGATATTGCCGACGCGCTTGTTGGCCGCGGCAAGGCTGGGGGACTCTGGCAACAAGGCAAACTCGCGCACCGCACTCACGCGTTTGACGATGTCATGCAGCGGCGGC
>JBBQDI010000022.1:0-10569 GCA_038319505.1 Burkholderiales bacterium | reverse complement strand
GATGTGGCTCGATTTCAAGCCGGCCCCGCATCGCGAACTGCCAGGGCGGGTCGGAACGACGCTGGCGGGCAGCGTGATTGGTGCGGTGTCGAGTTGGGTCGGCATTGGTGGCGGCACGTTGTCGGTGCCCTTCATGCTGTGGCATAACGTCCCGTTGCACCGGGCGATCGCCACCTCTGCAGCAATCGGTTTTCCCATCGCCATTGCCGGTGCGGTCGGCTATGGGGTGGGCGGCTGGGATGTGGCTGGCCGGCCTGCGGGCAGCCTGGGATACGTCTACTTGCCGGCGCTCGCCGGCATTGTGCTCGGCAGCGTGTTGACCGCACCGTTCGGCGCGCGCACCGCGCATCGCCTGCCGGTGCGTCCGCTGAAGCGGATTTTCGCGCTGCTGCTGGGGTCGCTGGCGCTGCGCATGGCGTGGTCGTTGTTGACCAACGCATGAACAAACACGATCTGGCGTTTATGCCTATCACATTTCCCTAGATGTTGAGCGGCGAAACAGGGGCACAACAGGTACTCAATTCTTAACTTGTGTGACCACACTGCTCGCGTTAATCTTTCGTCACATGCTGAAAAGTCGTCGCATGCTCGATCAACGAAATACGTGGAGATATGAAATGGCTAATCTGCAAGCAGTTCGTACTACGTTGCAACCGCAACAAAATGCCTATACGCAGCTCACCACGTATTTCGATCCGCATAGCCAGGTTTCCTGGGGATATATGCACTCGGAACCGCGCCCCTGCTTTACTCCGACACTGTTACAGGAACTGTTGGGCTGGTGCCATGCGGTGACCAGCCAAATCGATGACCCTGAGCTACCTGATGTGCGCTACATGGTGACGGCGTCGGCTCACCCTGAGGTGTTTAACTATGGTGGGGACCTGAACCGTTTTGCTGAATTGATTTCGGCCCGTGACCGGGATCGGCTCTCGCAGTATGCGCAGGCTTGTATTGAGCCGCTATATCTGAATGCAGTACATCTGAACCGACCGGGTTTGAAGTCGATTACGTTGGTGCAGGGCGATGCATTGGGGGGCGGGTTTGAATGCGCCTTGTCCGGCAACGTGCTGATAGCCGAGCGTGGGACCAAGCTCGGTTTTCCTGAAATCTTGTTTAATTTGTTCCCTGGAATGGGCGCACTGAGCTTGCTCGGGCGTCGGGTCGGCTATCAAAAAGCAGAGCAAATGATTCTGAGCGGTCGGTTGTTCCTGGCTGAGGAACTTCATGCTTTGGGTGTGGTAGATGTGTTGGCTGAGCCAGGCGAAGGCGAGATGGCAGTACATGATTACATCCGGCGCGAAGCCCGATCAAGAAATGGCGCATTGGCCTTACGCAGCGTGCGGGATGAAATTCAGCCGATTTCTTATGCTGAATTGATGCGAGTTACAGAAATCTGGGTGGATGCTGCCCTGCGCTTAGAGGTCAAGGATTTGCGCATGATGGAACGTCTGGTTTCGCGCCAGACCGGCAGAGCCGATCCAGAAACCAGCAGCGAATCAGTTGTGCTCAGCGCGTAACTTGCTGGCCTGGTAGGCCTGCAGTGCGGTTTGTGCATTTATCAGCGCTGACCGCACGGCCTCCAGCTTGGTGTGCCCCAGGCTGGTAGCAAGCTCAAATGGCTTGATGCGTTCGGCTTCGGTGCACAGTTGAACCAGCTGGTTGGCACCGACGTCGCTGGCACCGCCTTTCAGCATGTGCAACTGGTCGTGCCATTGGCCATAGTCCACAGCGGCCAGGGCGCGTTCGATGTCTCGCATGGAACGCTCACTGTCTTCTTCAAAACTGGCCAGCAGATCCTGCACAAAGGCCTGCCCACCCATTTGCGCCAGTTCGTCCAGAACCGACTCATCCAGATCATCCAGTTGCATGATGCGGGGTGGGGCAGCAGCAGGGGCTTGACTCGGCTGATTGGCCAGCCGGGCAATCATCTCCACCAGTTCGCGGCTGTTGATGGGTTTGGTCAGAAAGGTGTCGGCGCCCGCAGCTTCACACGCGGTCTGTGCCTCGGCGCGTGCATCGGCGGTAAGCATGATGATGGGCAGGTGCCCCTGTTCCATGAAACGCCAGCGTTGCACGACTTCGGGCCCGGACAGGAGCGGCATGTGCATGTCGATGATCGCCAGGTTGTAAGCATGGTCACCTGATTCGAGCATGGCCAGCGCTTCTTCGCCGTCGTGTGCCAGAAAAGCCTCGTGCCCAGCATGCTCCAGCAGACCCCGGATCACCCGCTGGTTGACCGGATTGTCTTCGGCCACCAGGATGCGCAGTCGATTGGCTTTCGCGGTTTGGGGTTGGTAGCGGTTGGCCAGCGACACCACATTGTGCGGCATGTCCTGGCAGGTCACCGCGTGAATGGCGTTGAATAACAGGGTCGTATTGACCGGTGTCCTCAACACCGAAGCATAGCCTTCGTGCACCAGTTGTGCGTCGCGGGCATTGTTCACGCGGGCGTCGGATTCGATCAGGATGATTGGCAGCGTGGCCAGGCTGGGGTCGTCGCGCAGCAGGTGCAAGAGGGCGACCGGGTCACCCGGCAGGGCGCTGCGTTCCACCACCACGGCACCCAGTGGCGTGCCACCCGATACATAAGCGGACAACTCGGCGGCGAGTCGGGTGGTGTTGTCTACCATGACGGTTTCGGCACCCCAGTTTCGAGTCATTGCCTGGAGGCGGCCTGTCAGCTCGCCGCCGGCCAAAATCGCCACCCGCATCGGCACGTCGAAATGTTCGTCAGAAGGGACCGTTTTGGATACGGGTGAGGCAAACGGCAACTCGAACCAGAATGTTGTGCCTTCGCCTTCGCGACTGTGCAGGCCCAATTGCCCGCCCAGTGATTCCACCAGTTGCTTGGCAATGGTGGTGCCCAGCCCGGTGCCGCCAAAGCGGCGGGTAATTGAGGGATCTGCCTGGGTAAAGCTGTCGAATATATGTACCTGCGCGGCTTCCGAAATGCCGATTCCGGTGTCGACGATTTCGAAGCGGAGCCGTTGCAGATGGCCTTGGCCGATCGGTCGAATGTAGACGTCGACCCGTCCATGTTCGGTGAACTTGATGGCATTGCCAAGCAGGTTGATCAGGATCTGGCGCAGGTGGCGTGCATCGCCGTGCAGTTGAAACGGTGTCTGGGGTGCGATGTGGGCGGCCAGGATCAAGCCTTTGCTCTGAGCCTGCGTCTCCATCATCGCGGTCGTGCTGTTAACCAGTCGGTGCAGGTCGAAGTCTTCCACGGTGGAGGTCAGGCGGCCAGCCTCGATGCGCGAGATATCGAGCACGTTGTCGATCAGCTCCAGCAGGGTGTGGGCCGATGCGTGGATGATCTGGGCAAATTCTTTTTGTTCCTTGTCCAGGGTCGTTTCGGCCAGCAGGTCGGCAACGCCAATGACCCCATTTAGCGGCGTGCGCAGTTCGTGGCTCATGTTGGCCACGAAATGGGATTTGGCCTGATTGGCCTCGTTTGCGCGATTCACTGCTGCATGCAGTTGATGCATCAACGATGCGGCATAAAGTGGTACGAGCACCATGGTGAACAATATGCCGACACCTAGTGCAAAGTGAATGTGCCAAAAAGGGCTGAAGGTCAGTACCAGTCCGAAGCCTGTTGCGGTGAGCGCCGTGGAAAAATACAGGTACGGTACGCCGTATCTGAATCCGTTGCCGAGCGTTGCCCATAGATAAATGCCAACCAGTGGTGCTGCGGTCTCACCACCAATCAACAGAAGAAAAGAGGCGGTCGTGAAATCCACGATCGCACCCAAAAGGCGACGCTGAGGGGAAGCATCCCGATTCAACATGGTTCCGGCCAGTATCAGTGTGGCCGTGGAAATAAAGAACAACGCAACGAAATGGATATTGTTGTGAATGTTTTCAGAGTGTGTGATCCAGGTTGAACTGAAATACAGATAGGCGATAACGCCAATGACGACACGAATCAGTGCTTGCTGAAACTCGGTGTCCGGTCGTGCCTGAATTCGCCTTTGCAGGCTTTTGAGGAAAGCGGGGAGAGGCAGTCGACTCAACATGGCTGGCAGGATCAATCTGCGGTGTCGCCCAGCTCACCTATGATGGCCGCCACGGCATCAATGCGCCGTTCAAATGCAAGTACGCAGGCGGGATCAAAGTGTTTGCCGCTTTCAGACTGGATGAAGTTCAGGGCCTCCTGAAACGTCCATGCACCTTTATAGGGGCGTTTTGAGGTGAGGGCGTCGAATACGTCCGCCACTGCCACAATGCGCGCCGGCAATGGGATATCCTCGCCGACCAGGCCTTGCGGATAGCCGCTGCCGTCGAATTTTTCGTGGTGGCCGAGTGCGATCACCGCGCCCATTTGCAGGTAGCGCGAGGGGCTGCCAGAGAGAATTTCATAACCGATCACCGCATGGCGACGCATGATCTCCTGCTCGTCCGGGGTGTGGCGGCCGGGTTTCAGCAGAATCAGGTCGGAAATGCCGATTTTACCGATGTCGTGCATCGGCGAGGCGGCTTCGATTTCGTCGCATTCCATTGCGGAGAGCTTGAGTTCTTCTGCGATCAGGCGGGCATATTTCGACATGCGGATGATGTGGTTGCCGGTATCCTCGTCGCGGAACTCACCTGCCTTGGCCAGTTTCATCAGGGTTTCGTGTTCACGCATGCGCACTTCGCGCGTGGCCTGCATCACCTGTTCTTCCAGCCATTGTGCCCGGTCGGACACCACTTTCTGGCTGCGCCGCAGCGCCAGCAGGTTGAGGCAGCGGGCGCGACATTCTTGCGGGTCAATCGGGCGGGTGAGGAAATCGGTCGCGCCGTTTTCCAGTGCCTGATACCGAATCTGGCGGTCTTCCACCACGGTAACGATGATGATCGGCACGTCGGACAAGCGTTGATCGGCACGGATACGACGGGTGAATTCGATGCCGTCCATGCCGGGCATGCGGTAGTCGGTGATGATCAGATCCGGCGTAACGAGCTGCATGTGCGCCAGCGCCTCGATCGGGTCCGGAAAACTTTCCACCACCACGCCCGGCTCCAGTGTGCGCGCCAGGCCTTCGAGCAGGCTGCGGGCTGTGCTGCGGTCATCGACGATCACCACGCGTGCGCTGCCACGCGAACGTGCACCCCGTTCCCGTTGCGGGGCAACAGGCGCGGTGGGGGGTACGATACGCAGCGGTTCTGTTGACATTGTTTTACTGCCTTGATCGGTTGAGAAAAGCGGGATTACACTGGAGTATCGGGCAATACTTATTTAACTTTAACGCGAACGCGCGGGAGATGCGAATTGATGAAGACCTTACTTTTAAGCCTGATGGCAGGATTGACTATTCTTTTCTCCCTGGCCGCCTTTGCCAATCCAGGGGCGCCAGATTATGCCCGCGAGAAAAAATGGGCGGATGAAATCGTTCCCGGACTCGTAGTGGGTGACCCGGTTTACCTACAGACACCGCGCGGACACCACAAGTTTCTGACCCTGTTTACGCCAGTTGCCAACACCCACAAGGCGGTTGTGGTCGTCCACGGCATGGGCATCCACCCCGATTGGGGCATGGTCGGCACGCTGCGCACCGCATTGTCTGATCGCGGATACACCACGCTGTCGATCCAGATGCCGATTCTGGCTGCTGATGCCACGGGCGAGGCCTATCCGCCGACTTTTCCCGAGGCGGCGGAGCGCATCGCCGAAGCGGTGAAGTTTCTCAGAGCCAAGGGCTATACGCAATTGGCGATCGTGTCCCATAGCATGGGATCGCGTATGAGCGGCGTGTATATGGCGGGGAAACCCGATCCCAGTGTGAAGTCATGGGCCAGTCTGGGGCTTTCGTTTGGCACCTATGCGAAGCTGAAATTGCCTGTATTGGACTTGTATGGCGATAACGACTTGCCAGCGGTGTTGGAAAACGCCAGCAAGCGCAAACAAAGCCTGGCGGCGAAGGATTCAGAACAGGTGGTGATTGCCCACACCGACCATTTCTATACCGGACATGAGGGCGAAATGGTCGAGGCCGTTGCTGAATTTTTGGGCAAAACCCTGAAATAAGGCCTTACCCCAACAGCCGGGTCATCGCCTCGCGGTATTTGGCGGCGGTCTTTTCAACAATCTCCGCAGGCAGTGCGGGGCCCGGTGCCTGTTTGTTCCAGCCGCTGGATTCCAGCCAATCACGCACGAACTGCTTGTCGAAACTGGGCGGATTGCTGCCGGGTTGATACTGGTCAGCCGGCCAGAAACGCGACGAATCCGGGGTCAGCGCTTCGTCGATCCACACCAGTTTGCCCGCTTCATCCACGCCGAATTCGAATTTGGTGTCGGCAATGATGATCCCGCGTGTGAGCGCATACTCTGCTGCAGTCTTATACAGGGCTAGGCTAACGTCGCGCACCTGGGTTGCCAGATCCGCGCCGATCAGCGTGGCCATTGCGTCGAATGCAATGTTCTCGTCGTGTGCACCCACGGCTGCCTTGGTCGACGGGGTGAAAATCGGTTCGGGTAGGCGATCGGCCTGCGCAAGGCCGGCCGGCAGTTCGATGCCGCATACCGACTGGCTGGCCTGGTATTCCTTCCAGCCCGACCCAACCAGATAGCCACGCACGATCGCTTCGACCGGCAGCGCCTTGAGTTTTCTGACCACAATAGAACGGTTGGCCACCTGGTCGCGTTCGTTTGCCGCCACCACCGATTCCGGCGCGATATCGAGGGCCTGGCTCGGCACGATGGATTTGAGCTTGTCGAACCAGAAGGCCGAGACCAGGGTAAGTACCTCACCCTTGTCGGGAATCGGCGTTGGCATCACCACGTCGAAGGCGGACAGACGGTCGGTGGTGACGATCAACAGCTTGTCGTCGCCGACCGCATAGATGTCGCGCACCTTGCCCTTGTGGATCAGCGGCAGGGACGTGATGTTGGATTCAAGCAGGGGTGCAGACATGGCAGATCGAGCAGGATCGAAGGAGCCGGCATTATAGCCGCCGCGATAGAAGGCACTGGCCTGATAGACCCCGTGCAATTCGCGCAGTGCTACCAGCAATATCGCCGCCAGCGGCACCGCCAGCAACACGCCGACAAAGCCGAACAACTGTCCAAACGCAGCCAGGGCAAAGATGATCAATACCGGGTGCAAGCCGACCCGCTCACCGACCAGACGCGGGGTGATGACATAGCTTTCCAGCACCTGCCCGACCAGGTAAATGCCTGCCACCCAGGCCACCCCGGTCCAGTCGGAAAACTGAAGTAACGCGACCAGCAGCGCCAGAATCAGCCCCAGGCCGAAACCGAGAAAGGGCACAAATGACAAGACCCCGGTCAGAATGGCGATCGGCAACGCGTAATTCAGTCCGGCCGCCCACAGCGCCAGCGCGTAATAGGCGGATAAAGTGGCCATCACCGCCAACTGTCCGCGCAGGAATTCGCCGACGACCGCATCCATCACGCGCGCAACGCGGGTGGCGGTGCCCAGCCAGCTGCGCGGTGCCAGTGCAGCGATACGCACCATCATCACATCCCAGTCCTTCAACAGATAAAACATCACTACCGGAATCAGCAACAGGTTGGCCAGCACGCCGACGATGGCGAGCGCGCCGGTTTGCAGCGTGGGCAACCAATCGCCCCCGTTTTGCGTGGCTTTTTCGGTCAGCCAGGTTTTAAGCGCACCCAGATCAGGATCGATCGTGATGCCGAATGTTTGCTGCAACCAGGGAAGCAACCGGGTTTGCAGCAGATCGAGCGCGGCCGGAACCCGCTGTGACAGTTCGGCAAACTGGCCCTGAAATAGCGGTAGCGCCACCAGCAGCAGGGCAAACAGCGCCAGCCCGGCGAGCACGATGACGGCCACCGTGCCAGTCGTGCGCGACAATCCGCGCGCTTCCAGGCGGTCCACCAGCGGGTCGAATATATATGCAAGCAAGGCGCCGGCGAGGAAGGGTGTGAGGATGGGGCCCAGCAGATAAAGCAATCCGCCCATGACGAGCAGGACGGCGAGGGCAAGCCAGGGCATGTTGAGCGGTCGAATCGGGTTCATAGGCGGTAAAATAGCGCACTTTTTGATTCTGGAGCCGGGTGTGTCTTCCATTTCCTATAAAGATGCCGGGGTCGATATCGACGCCGGCGATGCGCTGGTCGAGCGTATCAAGCCGCTGGCCAAGCGCACCATGCGCCCCGAAGTGCTGACAGGCATTGGCGGCTTTGGCGCGCTGGTCGAGATTTCCAAGAAATTCAAGGAGCCGGTGCTGGTCTCGGGCACCGACGGCGTCGGTACCAAGCTGAAGCTGGCGTTTGAACTCAATCGTCACGACACCGTCGGCATCGATCTGGTGGCGATGAGCGTCAACGATATTCTGGTGCAGGGCGCCGAGCCGTTGTTCTTTCTCGATTATTTCGCCACCGGCAAGTTGAGCCTCGACACCGCCGAAGCGGTGATTACCGGTATTGCCAACGGCTGCGAGCAGGCCGGCTGCGCCCTGATCGGCGGCGAAACCGCCGAGATGCCCGGCATGTATCCTGACGGTGAATATGACCTGGCCGGCTTTGCTGTGGGCGTGGTCGAAAAGGCCAAGGTGATCGGTGGCCAGTCCATTGCGGCGGGCGACGTGGTGCTGGGTCTGGCCTCCAGTGGTGCGCATTCCAACGGTTATTCGCTGATCCGAAAACTGATCGATATCAGCCACATCGGGCTGAAGTCGGACTTTCATGGCCGTCCATTTGCTGATGCCGTGATGGAGCCGACACGGATTTACGTCAAGCCGATGCTGGCGCTGATCGAAAAACTCAGCGTCAAAGGCATGGCGCACATTACCGGCGGCGGCATCAGCGGCAACCTGCCGCGCTGCTTGCCTGAAGGCGTGGCCGCACGGGTCGATGCCAGCAGCTGGACGCGTCCGCCCTTGTTCGACTGGGTGCAGCAGGCAGGCAATGTCAAACCCGACGAGATGCTGCGCACCTTCAACTGCGGCATCGGCATGTGCGTGGTGGTGGCTGCGGCCGATGCTGCAACAGCAATGGCGCACTTACAGGCAAGCGGCGAAACCGTGTGGCAGATCGGCGAAATCGTCGCGCGACCGGAAGGCGCGGAGCAGGTGATCTATTCGTGAGTTGCCGTGTGGTCGTGCTGCTGTCCGGGCGCGGCAGCAATTTTCAGGCGATGGTCGACGCGCAGCTGCCGATTGACATCGTCGCGGTCATCAGCAACCGGCCGCAGGCTACAGGATTGGCGGTTGCGCGAGAACAAGGCCTGTCCGCCATCGCGCTCGACCACACTGCGCATCCCGACCGCGAAGCGTTCGATGTACTGCTGGCCGACGAAATCGAACGCCATCAGCCCGATCTGGTGGTGCTGGCCGGTTACATGCGCATCCTCAGCCCAACGTTCATTGCACGCTTCGAAGGCCGCCTGCTGAATGTCCACCCCTCACTGCTGCCGATGTTCCCGGGTCTGAAAACCCACGAGCGCGCGCTTGCCGAGGGCGTCAAAATTCACGGCTGCACCGTGCATTTCGTCACCGCCCAACTCGATCACGGCCCCATCGTCATCCAGGCGGCGGTGCCGGTGCGGGCGGACGACACCGCTGATACGCTGGCCGCGCGCGTGCTGGTTCAGGAACACCGCATCTACCCGCAAGCCATCCGCTGGTTTGCCGAAGGCCGATTGGTAAACAATCATGGCCGCGTAAACTTGAAGGACGATTTGACGTCACAGTCTGTGTTATCCACCGGAACGTGACCATGCTCAAATTCCTGTTACTGGCCACCAGCCTGTTTGCCGCGACCGTCCAGGCCGCCGGACCGTCGCAGATGACCGTGACCTACGACCTTTACCGCAATGGCCTCAAGCTCGGCCAGGTGAGCGACACCTTCACCCGTACGGGCAACCGGTACACCCTCACCAGCGAGACACGCGCAACGGGCCCGCTGAAAATGCTGTGGCCAGGCAACATCCGTCTCGAAAGCACCGGTGTGGTGACCCCGCAGGGCTTGCGGCCCACACAGTTCCTGCATGCCCGCAGTGATGCGCCAGGCAAGCTGGCAACTGCCCGCCTCGACTGGAAACAGCGCATCATCGCCTATCAATACAAGGGCAAGTCATGGCAGGTGGAGGGCTTGCAAAATGGGGCACAGGATCAGCTGTCGCAGCTTTACCAGTTCATGTTCGTACCCAGCCAGCCCATCGATTTAAGCCTGCAGGTAGTGAGTGGACGGGACCTTCACGATTACCGCTATGAACGGAGTGATGGCGGCGCGATACAGACCCCGCTGGGTGCGCTGGCCACGCAGAAGTATCAGCGCATCACACAAAATCCCGACCAGAAATCCATTACCGTTTGGGTTGCGCCCGAGCGCAACAATCTGCCCGTGCAAATCCGGGTGAGCGAAGACGGCGTCACCCTCGAGCAGCGCCTGGTGCGTGCCAGCGTAAAGGGCTAGCGCAGTGGGGCGCAGCCTTCGCCCGTGGTGGCTGGCCCTGGCCCTATCGTTGTTGCTGCATCTCACTTTGTTTGGCGGCCTGTCGTGGACGCTGCCGCAGGGGGAGTCCCCCTCCGAACCGTCTCCCTTCGAAGCGCAACTTGTGCCTGCCGACGTGCCGGCTGTGGTGCTGCCACCGCCCC
>JBBQDI010000021.1:0-10691 GCA_038319505.1 Burkholderiales bacterium | reverse complement strand
CCGAGCACGCAGCTCCGGGTACATCGGGTAGGCTTGGGTGAACAGCCGGGTAAGTTTCGGATGCAGCGGGTCAAGCAGGCTCTGCAGGCTGCTCAGCCCGGAAAGATCATTCGACTCCCTCTGCGGATCAAGGCTGTTTTTGATTTGCTTGGGTAACTGCAGATAAAAGTCTTCTACCACCGCTTTCATGCTGTCCATGAAGCGCGCGTGGCAAGCTTGTTGCATCTGAAGGGTTGAAAGGCGGGCCGCCAAAGACGGTATATTGTCCCGACTGATGGACTGCAAGGCCGCCAGGACAATGGTCGACGCGCCCCGGAGTGACAGCAATGCACGCCGGTCCTGAATGTGGACGATCAGGCCTTTAAAGGAATGATGCTGTCCCTGAAGATCGAAATCCAGTTGCGCTGTCTGGCCAACGGATTGCTGCAGGAGCGGGGCGGTTTGCAAATCAAAAGCCAGTCCCTGGTCCGAAAGGCTGGCAATGGTTCCAAAGCAGGGCGCCAGCCCTTCCGCCTGCAGGACGGCGGGCAATAAAATGGAACGGGGCGCGAAGGTGTTCTGCTCAGACACGGAAGTAATTATCGGCGGGCAACCGGATTTTGTGTGAAAACAGTTTCATGGTCAGCTATTAACCGCCGTTAACCCCCTAAAATAAAGGGCGGCGAGTGAGGGGCGTGCTGCCATGATGGGCCGCGGAGCCGGCGAGCGGGACTCATGACGCTGTCGTCATCCTCCTTGTGGTTTTTTATACGCTTAGTATTTTCCTTTCCCGATGACCAACTTTCCACGTAACACATCCGACTTGATCGTTGCCATTGCCACCGCGCCCGGGCGCGGTGGGGTGGGGGTGGTAAGGGTGTCGGGGACGGACGTCACGCCGCTTGCCACCGCGATTTTGGGGCGCGTGCCCAAACCACGACACGCAACATTCACTCGTTTTCTCGATGGCGAAGGTAGCGTGCTTGACGAGGGCATCGCACTTCATTTTTCCGCGCCGCATTCTTTTACCGGCGAACAGGTGCTGGAACTGCAAGGACATGGCGGGCCGGTCGTGCTGAATCTTGTCATGCAACGCTGCGTCGATCTGGGCGCGCGTCTGGCCGAACCGGGTGAATTCACCCAGCGTGCCTACATGAATGGCAAACTCGATCTGGCACAGGCCGAGTCAGTGGCCGATCTGATCGACGCCACCTCTAGCGAAGCGGCTCGCTCGGCCGTGCGCTCGCTTACCGGCGCGTTTTCCGCTCGCATCGCCGAGTTGGTCGAAGCGCTGACCCGCCTGCGCATGCTGGTCGAGGCCACGCTGGATTTTCCCGAAGAAGAAATCGATTTTCTGCAGCAGGCCGATGCGTTTGGCAGGCTCGATCGGATCGACGCCAGCCTGCAGGCAGTGCGTGCACAGGCGCGGCAGGGCGCACTGTTGCGCGAAGGTCTGACGGTTGTGCTGATCGGCCAGCCGAACGTCGGCAAGTCGAGTTTGCTCAATCAGCTGGCCGGGTTTGAGGCGGCGATCGTCACTGAAATAGCCGGGACGACGCGCGACACGGTGCGCGAGGTAATCCAGATCGAAGGGGTGCCGCTCCACATCATCGATACCGCCGGCTTGCGCGACACCGACGACGCGGTGGAAAAAATCGGCATCGCGCGCACCTGGGCGGCAGTGGAAAAGGCCGACCTGGCGCTGCTACTGGTAGACGCAGCGCACGGTGTGAGCGCGCGTGAGGCGGCGATTCTGCAACGCATGCCTACGCTGGCACGCCTGACCATTCACAACAAGATCGACGCCACGGCCGAGATGCCGCGCGCAGTGGACAACGAAGTCTGGCTGTCTGCCAAAACCGGCGCCGGGGTGGCGTTGCTGCGCGACAAGCTGCTCGCAGCGGCCGGCTGGCAGGCTGCCGGTGAAGGGGCGTTCATGGCACGCGCGCGTCATCTGGATGCGCTTGCCCGGGGGGCCGCGCACCTGGACGCGGCGCGTCAGGCGACGTCGCAACTGGAACTGTTTGCCGAGGAGCTGCGGCTGGCACAGGCCGCCCTGTCGGAAATTACCGGCGAATTCACCGCCGATGATTTGCTGGGCGAAATCTTCAGCAAGTTCTGCATCGGCAAGTAGGCAAACCATGTTGAACTGGCGCGGCATCGCTGACGAACTCAAAACCCATCGCGTGCGACTGCTGCAGGCCAATCTCATCGCGGTGCTTGCGGTGGCCGCCGCGGTGCCGGTGCCCTTGCTGTTGCCCCTCATGGTGGATGAGGTGCTGTTGCACCATCCGGGGAAATTGACAGCCGCCCTTGGGGCCTGGTTTCCGTTGGCGTGGCACGGGCCGGTCCTGTTTATCGGCGCGGCGCTGTTGCTGACGGTATGTCTGCGGCTGACGGCGATCCTGCTCAACGTATGGCAGGGGCGGACATTTTCGCTGCTGGCCAAGGACGTGGTGTATCGCATCCGGGTGCGCATGCTTTCGCGCTTGTCGCGCATCGCGCTGTCGGAATTCGAGACCGTGGGCGCAGGCCGGGTGACCTCGCATTTCGTGACCGACCTCAATGCCATCGACAGCTTTCTCGGCGCGTCGGTTTCCGGCCTGGTCGTATCGGTGCTGACGCTGGTGGGTGTGGCGGGTGTGCTGTTCTGGATGAACTGGCAACTGGCACTGTTCATCCTGCTGTTGAACCCCATCGTCATCCTGTTTTCGACCCGGCTCGGCAAGCGGGTCAAGGATCTGAAGAAATTCGAGAACCGCGCGTTTGAGGTATTCCAGGATGCGCTTGCCGAAACGCTGGATGCATTGACGCAGATCCGTGCGATGAACCGCGAAAAGCATTACTTGTCACGGGTGACCGAGAAGGCGGCCGACATTCGCCAGCATGCCTCGGCATTTGCCTGGAAGTCAGATGCGATGAGCCGTATTTCCTTCTTTATTTTTCTGGCCGGTTTCGATGCGTTCCGCGCCGGTGCCATGCTGATGGTGGTGTTTTCCGACCTCACCATCGGCGAGATGCTGGCGGTGTTCGGTTACCTGTGGTTCATGATGACGCCGGTGCAGGAGCTGGTGAACATGCAATACGCGTGGTACGCCGCCAACGCGGCACTCGGGCGAATCAATGCACTGCTCGGCCTGCACAGCGAACCGCAGCATCCTGCTGTGCGTGATCCGTTCAGTGGCCAGCTCACTGTCGGCATCGCGCTCGACCGCGTCAGCTTTGCCTATGCGGATGGCGAGACGGTGCTGGACGACGTCAGTCTTGCCGTGGCGGCAGGTGAGAAGGTGGCGCTGGTGGGCGCGTCCGGTGGCGGCAAGTCGACGCTGGTGCAGGCCTTGTTGGGCCTGTATCCGGTTAAATCCGGTGTGATTCGATATGGCGATGTGCCGGTTACCGAAATCGGTTGGGAAACCGTCCGTGAGCATGTTGGCGTGGTGTTACAGCATCCGGTGCTGTTCAACGACAGCGTGCGTGCCAATCTGACGCTTGGACGCGAGGCTGATGATGCGACGTTGTGGCAGGCGCTGGAGATTGCCCAGTTGCGGGACATCATCGAAGCCCTGCCACACGGGCTGGATACGGTGGTGGGGCGGCAGGGCGTGCGCCTGTCGGGCGGACAGCGCCAACGCCTGGCGATTGCGCGCATGATCGTCGCCGACCCCCAGATCGTCATCCTCGACGAGGCGACCTCCGCCCTCGACACCGATACCGAGCGGCGGCTGCATCTGGCGCTAGGCGGGTTTCTGGCCGGCCGCACCACGCTTATCATCGCCCACCGCCTGTCAGCGGTGAAGCAGGCCGACCGCATCCTGGTGTTCGAAAATGGCCGGGTGGTAGAGGCGGGCGGCCACGATGCGTTGATTGAACGCGGCGGCCTTTATCACAAGCTGTATCATCCAGCCTGAAATTATCTCAAAAGCCGTAGCTATTACAGGGTTTTCTGATATACTCCGCAGAGTTGTGCATACAGCAGTGGGCAGGTCAGGCTTCTTTTGCCGCCGTGCCTCGGGACTGTTCTCACAGCCCCATCGTCTTCGACCTCTCTTTTGTGCCGCCCGTTTTTTCAAAGCGGGCAGTGACAAGTCTTGTGGTTGGCGCCGATGTGATCGACGCGACCCGTTAGGCGTTCTCAAACGCCACTTTAATTCCGGTTCGTAATTTTTGACCTGATTGGCTTTAAGCCAATCTGAGGTCTTGTTTGCGCGTTTGAGCGCACTAAAAAAGGTTGTCCATGAGCTTTTCCGAACTGGGTCTTGATCCCCTTCTCCTTAAATCCGTGCTGGCTGCAGGCTACGAAAACGCCACGCCGGTTCAAATGCAGTCGATTCCGGCTGCAATGACCGGCCGCGATTTGCTGGTGTCATCGAATACCGGCAGCGGCAAGACGGCGGCGTTTCTGTTGCCCTCGATGCAGCGTTTGCTGGTCGAATCCACAGGCAAAGGCATGGGCCCGCGCGTGTTGGTGCTGACGCCGACGCGCGAGCTTGCCTTGCAGGTCGAAAAAGCCGCCATGAAGTATGGCAATGATCTGCGCCGTTTCCGCACCGCCTGCCTGGTGGGTGGCTCGCCGTATGGCCTGCAACTCAAGCGGCTGAGCCAGCCGGTGGATGTTGTCGTTGCCACGCCGGGTCGCTTGATTGACCATCTGGAGCGCGGCAAAATTGATTTCTCGCGCCTGGAAGTCTTGGTATTGGACGAAGCTGACCGCATGCTGGACATGGGCTTTGTGGACGACATCAAGTCGATCGCCTCGCGCTGTCCGAAAGATCGCCAAACACTGTTGTTCTCGGCCACGCTTGATGGCGTGGTGGGCAACTTGGCACGCGAACTGACCCGCGACGCACAGCGCATCGAAATCGCCGCGGTGCCGGTGCAGGAATCCAAGATCGAACAGCGGCTGCTGTTTGCCGACAACATGGATCACAAGAATCGTTTGCTCGACGCGTTGCTGCGCGGGGTGGAAATGACACAGGCCATCGTGTTTGCCTCGACCAAGCGCAGCACCGAGGAAATCTCCGATTTGCTGGCCGAAAGTGGCTTTGCGTCCGATGCCTTGCATGGTGACATGCAGCAGGGCCAGCGCAACCGGGCACTGCAGCGCCTGCGTGAGGGGCGCACCAAGGTATTAGTGGCCACAGACGTTGCTGCGCGCGGCATTGACGTGGCCGGTATCAGCCACGTCATCAACTTCGACCTGCCGCGTCAGGCTGAGGATTACGTTCACCGCATTGGCCGTACCGGCCGTGCCGGTCGTACGGGTATTGCGGTGAGCTTTGCCGGCATGCGTGAAGGCGGGCTGGTGAAAAACATTGAGCGTTACACCGGCAGCCGAATTGAAGTGCACACCCTGCCGGGCCTGGAGCCCACCCAGAAACCGTCTGCGGGCCGTCCGTCTGCTGGTCGCCCCTCATCGGGTCGTCCGCGTACCAGCAATAGTCCGCGCAGCGGGGTGGGCGAGAAGCGTAGTTTCGGTGATCGCAGCGAACCGCGCAGCTATGGCGACCGTCCGCCGCGCGGCGATAGCCGTGATAACCGGGATCGTGGCTATCGTGCCGATGCACCGCGTCCCAGTGGTGACCGTCCGCAACGTAACGATGCGCCGCGTGGCAACCGGCCTGATGGCGCGCCCCGCACGCCCTATGGTGATCGCCCGCCCCGCAATGAAGGATTCCGTGGCGCTGCTGATACACCGCGTGAGCCTAAAGCTGAAGTAAACGGCAATAGTGTCGAATACTGGGAAAAGCGCGAGCGCGAGGCCAAAGCCAAAGCCGCTGCGGCCCGTGGCAATAGTGCACGTCCTGGCCAGCCACGCAGTTACGGCAATGAGAACCGGGGCGGGAGCACTCGCGTTGGTGTGCGGGGCCGCTTCAAGGATTAATCGCCCGCACGCTTGCAGGAAATAGAAAAGGGGGTTTCACGTGAAACCCCCTTTTTGTTGCCCGTTTTCCGTGTAAGCACACGCTTGCCCCCAACGTGTTGTGGTGAAAATGGGCTGTTGCCAGGGTCTTGTGCTGAATGGGCAGTTGGCATCGGGTGTTGGCCCGCGCAAATATGACCCGCTTGATAAGTCGCCCACGGTCGCTTTATATCGAACCTATATGCGTGGCGGGTTTGCCACCGGACGGCAGGTTCAATTGAACGCCTGACGCGGCAATCACCCAATCGATTTGGGACGGTGTCGAGGTTTTGCGCAAACTCCGGATTGTCTGCGCGCATGGTGGCAACTAGCGGCGTTGCGATTACACTTATTGTCATTAACAGGTGCTACACACGGCCCTCTCTGTCTCATGCAAAACGCCGAAAAAGGGCTTGAATCAAAGCCCCAAACCGATCTGCTATCCTCGCATCCGTTGTGGCGCTGGGTGAGCGAACGCGGGCTGCTTGTCGCTACGGGTGAAGCGACGCTGGCGCGATACAATATTCTGTTTTCACAGAACTTACCAGAAGTAGAGGACGTGATACCTGCAGATGGATGCCTGTTGTTGGTATTGCGCCGGGGCGCGAGCGTGTCGACGGCATTACGTGAGGCGCTGGTTTCGCCGCTGGCGGGCTCACAAGAAACCGTCAGTAAATTGCATGACATTGTCGTCGAGTACGGTGGCGCCCTCGGGCCTGATTTGCCTGTACTGGCTGAACGGGCTGGCCTCGATGTGGCGGACTATATCGATTGCCACGCGGCGGCGGAATATACGGTCGCCTTCCTCGGGTTTCAACCTGGTTTTCCCTATTTGCGCGGGCTGCCTTCTGCGCTGCATGCGCCGCGTCGAGCCTCACCCCGGGTGCGGGTAGTGGCGGGCAGCGTGGCAATTGGCGGGGCCTATGCCGGAATTTATCCTGCGGATGGCCCCGGAGGGTGGCAGATTATTGGCCGCACAACAGCCAACTTGTTCGATTCACGGCGCCATGCGCCCGCATTGTTGATGTCGGGTGATCGCCTACGCTTTGTGCCGACATGATGGAGGTGCTACGCGCGGGTTTGAGCGACCTGGTAATGGACCAGGGACGAGCGGGCCTGGGTGCGCTCGGCGTGCCTACAGGCGGCGCCGCTCATCCGGCGGCACTTGCGGCGGCCAACTTGCTGGTGGGGAACGAAGAGGCGGCAGCGGGGCTGGAAATCACGCTTGTTGGACCCGCGTTGCGGTTTCCGACTGGCGGCATTGTGGCATTCACCGGCGCGCACTTCTCGGTCAAACGCAGCAAGGGTGGAGCGGTGGTGTGGAATGAAACCCTGGTTCTGGCGGCAGGGGAGACACTGACACTGGAGCAGGCAGAGGCAGGCTGTCGCTGCTGGCTTGCCGTGAGGGGTGGGTTGAAGGTCCCACAGGTGATGGGCAGCCGCAGCACATTTTTGCCGGCAGGGTTTGGCGGTCACAAGGGTCGTGTGCTGCATGCGGGTGATGTGCTGGAAATCGGCACAACAACGGACGAGGTGCGCCTGTTTCGCACGCAGCCGCCTTCTTCAGTTGAGCGCAATGGGCCCCTGCGCGTGGTGGTGGGGCCTCAGGCCAACTTGTTTGACGATACCGGGCTGGCGGCTTTTTTCACTGGCGTCTATCGCGTAGCCACCGCATCCGATCGGCGTGGATTGCGTCTGGTCGGGCCGGACGTGACCCATTCGCGGACAGAATTGCCTTCGCAAGGCGTCTTGCCCGGCGCGGTGCAAATACCGCCTGACGGCCAGCCGATCATTCTGGGCTGGGATGGTCCGGTAACCGGCGGCTACCCGGTGATTGCCGGGGTCATTGCGGCAGACTGGGCGCAGCTGGCGCAACTCAAACCGGGCGATGCGGTGCGCTTTGTAACCATCGAAGCCGAGGCGGCACGCGCGCTGTCGGTGGAGCGCTGGATAATTGAGGATTGGACATGATCGAACTGAATGCCGACATTGGCGAGGGCTGCGACGACGCTAGCTTGATGCCGTATCTGGCACGGGTGTCGATTGCCTGCGGTGGTCACACCGGTGATTCGGCCAGCATGATGGCCGCCCTGCGCTTGGCGGCCCGGTATGGCGTGGCGGTGGGCGCCCACCCGAGCTACCCCGATCGTGCTCAGTTTGGTCGCCGCCAGATGGTTGCGTCCGAAGATGAGATTGCCGCGTGGATAACCCAGCAGACCGAGGCGCTGGCCGAACAGGCGGCGCAGATAGGGCTACGGCTGGCGCATGTCAAACCACACGGCGCACTCTATAACGTGGCGGCTCTTGATCAGGATGTGGCGCAGGCAATCGCCGAAGCGGTGGCCGCCCTGGACCCGGCGTTGGTCTTGGTGGGCTTGTCCGGTTCGCGCCTGATTACAGCCGGGCAGACCGCTGGGTTGACAGTGTTGAATGAAGCCTTTGCTGATCGCCGCTACCTGGCCAACGGGCAATTGGTTTCACGTGAAACCAACGACGCGCTGGTGGTCGATCCCGACATGGCAGCACAGCAAGCGCGCGCGCTTGCTTTGGGCGAGCCGTTTGTCACCCTGAATGGCAGCAATTTACAGATTTTGGCCGACACGCTGTGCCTGCACGGTGATACGCCTGACGCATTAAATATCGCCCAGGCCGTACACGCCGCCCTCAATCACGGATAATTCCGCCCCTACGCTTTTTTATGCCCGATTATGCCGCTCCTCACTTTTGACCGACTCGAACTGGCCTATGGCCACTGGCCCCTCCTTGATGGCGCTTCGCTTGTCATTGAGGCGGGCGAGCGCATTGGCCTGATCGGTCGCAACGGAACCGGCAAGTCGAGTCTGCTGAAGGTCATCGCCGGGATCAACCCACCGGATGCGGGTGATGTGTGGCGCAAGCCGGCCTTGAAACTTGCCTATGTGCCGCAGGAGCCGCAGTTTGAGCCCGGACATACCGTATTTGAAGCGGTGGCTGAGGGCGTGGGTGAGGCGCAGCGTCTGCTTGCCGAATATCACGCCGCCGCACACCGTGTGGCTGAGGGGGACATGGACGCGTTTGAAGACCTTGAGCGGCTGTCGCATGAGCTTGAGATCCATGATGCCTGGCGGCTCAACAGCCGGGTGGAGGAAACCTTGCAGCGCTTGGGCCTGGACGCAGATCGCGAGGTTGCAATTTTGTCCGGCGGACAAAAAAAACGCGTGGCCCTGGCACGCGCACTGGTAACCGATCCCGAGTTGCTGTTGCTTGATGAGCCGACTAACCACCTCGACTTTGCGGCGATTGAGTGGCTGGAAAGCCTGCTCAACGACTTCAAGGGCGCGCTGCTGTTCGTCACCCACGACCGGCGTTTTCTGGACAACGTCGCTAACCGCATTGTTGAGCTTGATCGCGGCCAGTTACGCGAATATCAAGGCAATTTCACCGCATATCAGGCCAAGAAGGCCGAACAATTGGAAATTGAAGCGGTGCATAACCGCAAGTTCGACAAATTCTGGAAGCAGGAGGAAGTCTGGATCCGCAAGGGCGTTCAGGCCCGGCGCTGCCGTGACGAAGGCCGGGTGCGGCGACTTGAAGCCTTGCGGCTTACGCGCGAAGCGCGCATGGGCCATACGGGGCAGGTGGGGTTCCAGATCGATTCCGGCGAGCGCTCCGGCAAAATTGTTGCCGAGATGGAACACATCAGTTACGGCTACGACGACCGAGTTTTGATTCGTGACTTTACCAGCACGCTGCTGCGGGGCGATAAGCTGGGCTTGCTCGGCCCAAATGGCGCAGGCAAAACCACCCTGATTCGACTGATCCTGGGCGACCTGAAACCGCAATCCGGCACGATCAAGCAGGGCACCAAGCTCGAAGTCGCGTATTTTGACCAGTTCCGCAACCAGTTGAACGACGATGCGACGCTGATCGACACGATCGCGCCGGGCTCGGACTTTGTTGAAATCGGCGGGCAGAAAAAGCACGTCATCAGCTATCTGGAAGATTTTCTGTTCCCGGCCGAGCGGTCGCGCGCCAAGGTGTCAGCCCTGTCCGGTGGCGAGCGCAACCGGTTATTGCTGGCGCGCCTGTTCGCCCGTCCCGCGAATTTGCTGGTGCTGGACGAGCCGACCAACGACCTCGATATCGACACGCTGGAGCTGCTTGAGCAGCTGCTGCAGGAATACAGCGGCACCGTGCTCATCGTCTCGCACGACCGCACGTTTCTCGACAACGTGGTCACCCAGTCGGTCGTGTTTGAGGGGGATGGCAAACTGACCGAGATTGTCGGCGGTTATGCGGATTGGCTCGCCTGGCGGCAACGCCAGCAACGCGCCGCATCCGAGGCCGAGCGGGCAGCGGCACCCAAGGTGACCGCCCCGGCAGCAACCGCCAAACCCACGTCCAGGAACAAGCTCAGTTTTAAGGAGGCGCGCGAACTCGAAGCCCTGCCAGTGCAGATTCAGGCACTGGAAGTCGAGCAGGCGCAGATCGCTGCCCAGCTGGCCGATCCGGCTTTATATCAATCCGGGTCGTCAGAGGTCGCTGCACTGAACGCCCGCGGTGAAGCCATCGAGTCTGAACTACTCGACGTGTTGGCGCGCTGGGAGGCGCTGGAGGCTAGGGCCGGCGGCTGAAGGCGCTTGTTTGGTGTTTCGCGCGGCCATGTTTCACGTGAAACGAAAGCCGGCAGCGGGTAGAATGCGTCCATGAAATTCCCTGACCTATTCGATGTCATCGTCGTCGGCGGTGGCCATGCCGGCACCGAAGCCGCGCTGGCTGCCGCGCGCATGGGCGTGAAAACCCTGCTGCTGTCGCATAACATCGAAACCTTGGG
>JBBQDI010000020.1:0-10862 GCA_038319505.1 Burkholderiales bacterium | reverse complement strand
ATCAGATTGATGCCTTGCGGCCCATTGGTGATGTTGACGGGCGCATCCAGGTTGTTGAGGAAAATGCGAACGATTTCACCGAACCCCAGTGTGACGATGGCCAGGTAATCGCCTCGCAGTCGCAACGTAGGCGTGCCCAGCAGCACTCCGAACATCCCGGCCAGTGCGGCCCCCATCGGCAGCACCACCCAGAACGGCAGGTGCAGACCGAAATGCGGGCTTGAAAACCAGGCATAGACGTACGCGCCCAATGCATAAAACGCGACGTAGCCCAGATCGAGCAAACCCGCATAACCGACGACGATGTTCAGCCCCAGCGCGAGCATGACGTACAGCAGGGCGAGGTCAAGCAAGCGCACCCACGAGCGCCCCAGGCTTGCGTCAACCAGAAATGGCAGCAGCGCCAAACCCAGGCCCAGCAGGGCAAAACCGAGCCAGCGCGACTGACTGCTGGTCAACTTAAGCACGCTCGACAACCCGCGCCCCCATCAGGCCCTGCGGGCGGAATACCAGGACCGCGATCAGCACGAAAAACGCGAACACGTCCTGATAGTGACTGCCCAGAAATCCTCCGGTCAGATCGCCGATATAGCCTGCGCCGAATGATTCGATCAGTCCCAGCAGCAGGCCGCCCAGCATCGCCCCCCCGAGGTTGCCGATGCCGCCCAGCACCGCCGCAGAGAAAGCCTTCAGACCGAGCAGAAATCCCATGTAATAGTGCGCCAGACCGTAATACGCGCTGACCATGACCCCGGCCACCGCAGCCAGGGCCGAGCCGATCGCGAAGGTGGAGGCGATCACCCGATTCACATCCACCCCCATCAGGCTCGCCACCTGTCGCGATTGCGCGGTGGCACGCATGGCCCGGCCGAGCCGGGTTTTTTGCACAATCAGGATCAGCAGCAGCATCAAGCTGGTCGTCAGCAGCAGGATGGCAATCTGCACATCGGTAATGCTTGCGCCGTAGATCGTGTGTCGCCCCTGCGGCAACACGTCGGGAAACGGAATGTACTGCTTGCCCCAAATGAGCATGGCGATGTTTTGCAGGACGATCGACACACCAATGGCCGTAATGAGCGGCGCAAGGCGTGGCGCATTACGCAATGGCCGATACGCGGCGCGCTCGATCAACAGGCCCAGCGCCATGCATACCGGAATCGCCACCACCAGCCCCGCTCCGAGCATCAGCACACCGGGCAATCCGGGTGCCGCCATCGCCAGTGCGCCGATCACCGTCAGCGCCACCATCGCACCCATCATGGTGACTTCGCCATGGGCAAAATTGATGAGTTCGAGTATGCCGTACACCATGGTGTAGCCCAGCGCCACCAGCGCATAGATGCTGCCCAGAACCAGGCCATTGACGATTTGTTGCAGAAAAATGTCCATCATTGTGCGTTACGCGCCCGCTTTATAGGCTCAGCCCGAAGGTTAGAAAAGGAGCGAAGCACGAGTCTGTTTGAACTACCCGGAAGCGCCAGGCATGCAGTGTCAACCAGCATTCAGTTCAGCATGCGCTTGACGTGGTGCAACACGCAAACACTGCGAACCACACCTCAAGCGACACACGGGCATTCAAACATATTTTGGCCGTCTTGATCGCTTATTTGCCGCTTTGCACGGTTTCAAGCGACTGCCATTTGCCGTCCTTCACTTGATAGAGCGTGACCGCGCCTCCGGTAATGTCGCCTTTCGCATCGAAACGAATCCGCCCGGTGACCCCCTGATAATCGGTCTTGGGCAGTTCGGCCAGATACTTGGCCGGATCACTGGAATCGGCGCGTTTCATGGCGTCGATCAAAACGTGCATGGCGTCGTAAGCGTAAGGGGCATAATTCTGGATCTCGCCGTATTTGGCTTCAAACTTGGCTTTGAATTCGCTGCCCCCGGGCATCGCAGCAAGCGGCAAACCGGGGTTGGACGCCACTACGCCCTCGGCATCCGCACCCGCCAGTTCGAGGAATTTAGGCGTTTCCACGCCATCCCCGCCCAAAAACCGGGCTTTGATTCCAAGCTGTTTGATCTGCCTGGCCATAGGCGCGGCCTGCGGATCCATGCCGCCGAAGAAAATCAGATCGGGCGACTTGCCCTTGATGGAAGTCAGGATCGCCATGAAGTCGGTTGAGCGATCCGACGTGTATTCACGCGCCACCACTTCGCCACCCGCAGCCTTGACCGCCTTTTCCACTTCATCGGCCAGGCCTTGGCCATACGCGGTGCGGTCATCGATGATGGCAATTCGCTTCGCGCCCAATTTGGTCACTGCATAATCCCCCACCACCGAACCCTGCTGTGCGTCGTTGGTCATGACGCGAAACGCGGTCTTGAAGCCGGAAGTTGTATAGGCCACGGCGGTGGCCGAGGGTGAAATCTGCGGAATGCCGTTATCAAAATAAACTTTTGACGCCGGAATTGTAGCGCCCGAGTTGAGGTGGCCAATGACGCCTGCGACACGCTCATCTGCAAGCTTTTGTGCCACGGTAGTTGCAGTTTTGGGGTCGGCCGCATCATCTTCGCTTCTCATTTCGAACACGACTTTTTTTCCGCCCAAAGTGAGTCCTGCGGCATTGATTTCGTCCATTGCCAGACGTGCACCGTTCTCGTTGTCCTTGCCCAGATGTGCTTGTGGACCCGTCAACGGAGAAGCCTGGCCAATCATCACCACCTGACTGTCACCCGTCTGCGGTGATTTGTCGCCACATCCCGCGACAAGTGCCGCCGCAACCATCACCCAACCGAGCGTATGACTCTTCATCTTGGACTTCTCCGTAACCAAACTGTAAGCCGAATTTATACCACAAAGCCTTTTGTGCCCGTCCTTGCCGCACACCGGACAAAACAAAGCCGGCGTGAACGCCGGCTTTGTTTTTCATCATTTCAGGGTTCCTGAAATTACTTCAGGCTCAGCACCCAGGCAACGATCTTGTGCGCATCTTCAGCGCTGACCTGCGGGTTCGGCGGCATGGGAATCTGTCCCCATACGCCTTTGCCGCCCGCTTTCACTTTGGCTACCAGCGTATCTTCTGCGCCTTTGACCCCAGCATATTTCTTGGCGACATCCTGGAAGGCGGGGCCCACGATTTTCTTGTCGACGCCGTGGCAGGACATGCAGGCATTTTTTTGTGCCAGAGCCTGGTCAGCCGAAGCCATGCCAGACATCATCAACAAGGCAGCAGATGCTGCGGTCATCATCAGTGTTTTCATTATTTCATTCTCCGTGGAAATCGGTGTGGGTACGTGTACAACTTCGCATGCCATATTACGGTAAATCATCCACCGTGAAATGGTACAGGCCGCTTACTTGCCTGAAATCTCGTAAAACATTGTTATTCCCACGCGCGTCTGTTTCACCTGCGGTAGGACACAGCAGTTGGCACGTTCGTTCCCTCAACGCATGCGCACAACGGTTACCGCAGCAGCGCAGCCAAATCGGTAATGGACGGCTGGCAGGACGTGCCGCTACAGACCCAGGCAGTCAGCTGGTCCGCGTCCGGTTTTGCCAGGGCAGCGGGCATCGCGGTGCCGCTGGGGATCGCGAGCACCAGGTCGCTCGCGCCCAGACGACGGGCCAGCGTTGCCATCCCTTCACGCAGCGCCATTGCCGGGCCGCGCAGCACAATCACCCGCGGCGGCACCAGTGACTCGTTCAGCACCGCAAGCAAGGTCGGGTAGGCGACCGGCTGTTCGGAGAGTGGCGTTTGAAACAGTCGCAGGCAGCGCGTGCTGGCGTCGAGGTAACGCGTTTCGCCCAATAGATGCCCGAGCCGTTGCAGCGCGAATGCAGCCACCCCGTTGCCTGATGGCGTCGCGTTGTCATACCCCGGCTTGGGACGGGTGATGAGCGCTTCGTGATCGTGGCTGGTGAAGAAGAAACCGCCTTGCGCCTTGTCTTCGAAATGCACCAGCAGCGCATCGGCGAGTTCACGCGCCCACGCCATGTCGGCCTCGCGGTAGCCGGCCTGCATCGATTCCAGCAGGGCATCCAGTAAAAAGGCATAGTCGTCGAGATAGGCATTGAGCCGCGCTTCACCATGCTTGTAGCTGGCGAGCAGGCGCCCGTTACGCCACAGGTTTTGACGCAGGAAATCAATCGCGGCATGCGCGGCATCGACCCAGTCGGAGCGTGACATGACCCGCCCGGCGTGCGCCAGGCCTGCGATCATCAGCGCATTCCAGCTGGTGAGCTGCTTGTCGTCGCGACCGGGTTTGACGCGGGTTTCGCGCGCGGCAAACAATTTGGGGCGGGCGCTGTTCAGCCACGCTGCCGCAGCCTCCTCAGTTATCTCAAGCTCGCTGGCCACATCGCCAAGCGAGCGCGCGAGAATCGGATTCCATCGGCTGTTTTCGAAATTGGGCGGCAGGTTGAATCCATATACCGTCGCGGCGACCGCATACTCCTCGTCGCTCAGCAGTGCGCGTACTTCATCCGGCGTCCACACGTAGAACTTGCCTTCATGGCCTTCGGTATCGGCATCCAGCGCGGAATAAAACCCGCCCTCTGGCGCGTGCATTTCGCGCAGCAGCCAGCCAACCAGATCCTCAGCCGTGTCCTTGAACAGGCCATCACCGGTTTTTGCCCAGGCATCCGCATACAGGTGCAGCAGCGGGCCGTTGTCGTACAACATTTTCTCGAAATGCGGAATCGCCCACTGATCATCGACCGAGTAGCGGCAAAAGCCGCCGCCGAGCTGGTCGCGCACGCCGCCCAATGCCATCTTGCGCAGGGAAAACAGAGCCATGTCGCGCGCCTGCGTATTGTTGTTGCGCTGCGCTTCTCGCAGCAGGAAAAACAACTCGCCCGGACGCGGAAATTTGGGCGCATTGGAGAAACCGCCCCACACCGGGTCGAACGCCTTTGCGAGATCGCGCACCGCTTCGGTAAACACGATGTCGCTCATCTTTTCCTGCACACCCGGCGCAGGCTGCTGGCGAGCGAGCGCATCGCGCACGGCTTCGTTCTGTTTCAGCACTTCGCCGCGCCGCTCGTGCCAGGCTGCTGCGATGTTCTCCATCAAATCCATAAACCCCGGCAGCTGGTGGCGTGCCGTCTTGGGGAAATAGGTGCCGGCAAAATACGGCGTCTGGTCGGGCGTCAGAAACATCGTCAGCGGCCAGCCGCCGCCTTTCTGGGTCAGCAACTGATGCGCGGACTGATAAATCTGGTCGAGGTCGGGGCGCTCTTCGCGGTCGACCTTGATGTTCACAAACAGGCGGTTCATCACCGCTGCCACTTCGGCATCCTCGAAGCAGTCGTGCGCCATCACATGGCACCAGTGACAGGCGGAATAGCCGATCGACAGCAAAATGGGCTTGCCCTCACGGCGCGATTTTTCCAACGCCTCCTCGCCCCACGGATACCAGTCAACCGGGTTGTTGGCGTGTTGCAGGAGATAGGGGCTGGGTTCGGAAGCGAGGCGATTGGACATGGCAGCTTAATAGTTGATTAAATTGGTCAACTATTATACGCTAGCGAAAATCTGTATCTACAGGAGCCTCCCATGTCCCAGCAATTATTCTCTGCCGCCGAATCCGGCGATGCTACGCAAATCAAAAGCCTGCTTGACGCTGGCGCCGATCACGCCGCCACCGATGAGGCGGGTGAAACCGCGTTGATGCACGCGGCCCGCAATGGCCACGTTGATACCGTCAAGGTGCTGATCGCCGCCGGTGCCGATGTCAACGCCAAGTCGCCGCAAGGCTGGACCGCACTCGCCAAGGCCTCGTACAACGGTGAAACCGAACGCGGCTATGTCGAAGTCATCGAAGTGCTGCATGAGGCGGGCGCCTCGCTCGACGAGCGCATTTTCTTCGGCATAACCCCGCTGATGCTGGCTGCCGGCGGCGGTGACGCCCCGGTGGTGGAATGGCTGCTCAATAACGGCGCCGACGTGCTCACCGCCAACGAAGGCGGCCGCACCGCGCGCATGATGGCGGACGACAAGTTCTATGTGGATGTGATCAACCTGCTGCACGAAGCCGAGCAGCAACTGGGCGTGTCGGTTGATGGATCGTGCTCATCAGGCAGCAGTGTCGCCAAGCCGACGGTCGTCAACCTGATGAAGCCGAACACGCACTAAGAAGACGCTGATCAATCCGTCTTTGCGAGGCGCGTAGCGACGCGGCAATCCAGAATGCCTGCTTAATCAATGCGCTGGATTGCTTCGATTCTCTCGCAATGACGGTTTTTGAGTCAGCTTAACGGTTCAGCCAGTCGATCAAATCCTGCCACTGTTCAATGTCGCGCTCGGCGACATGGTGTGGCAGATCAAACAGGCTCTTGCCTTCAAAAGCGGCGTTGACGTAATGCTGGGTGTTGCGCAGATGTGCCAGCACCGGCAGATCCTGCTGCGCCATGAACTGTTCCAGGGTGACGCCGGCGCGGGTCCGCACGTCAACCCGCATCCCCACCACCCCCACAAAACTGTGGCCTTTGCGCACCGCCTTTTCGGCGTGCAGCGCAGTCAGAAATTCCTGGCTGGCGCGAATATCGAACAGCGAAGGCGCAATCGGCACCACCACCTTGTGCGCCAGTTTCAACGCACGTTCGAGGTTCTTGCCGTGCAGCCCGGCAGGCGAATCGATCACCAGCCAGTCGCTGCTGCCCTTTTGCCCATCCCGCAGCAAATCAATCTTCGGCAGGGTTGCGTCGCGTATCGCCAGCCACTGGCTCGCCGATTTCTGGCGGTCCAGATCGAGCAACGCCACGCACGCACCCGTTGATGCCAGATACCCCGCCAGGTTGATCGACAGCGTGGTCTTGCCGCTGCCGCCCTTGGGGTTGGCCACCAGGATCACGCACATGCTGTTCATGCTTGTCCGCTCAAAGCGCCTCGGCGCTGTAGATCACGGCCAGCGTATGCGTTTCACCCGGCGCCACGGTGACGAGGTTATCCATCGCGTTGGCCGACTCGACGCACACCATTTCGCGCCAGCCGGTGCCTGATTTTCCTTTGCCCATGTCGCCCATCTGCTCGGCTTTTTCCGTCCACGGTGTCCATACGATGGTGGACTGCGAACCGGTTTTGGCAATGCGGATACGACGATTCAAACCGGCATCTTCGATCACGCACTCGGCTGGCGTGTTGACGTAAACACGATCGACTTCGCTTTTCAGCGCGATCGCGCCGGACTGCTTCTTCTTCGCAAAATTGTCGACCTTGTCGTGGTAAGTGCTGCCTTCCAGTCCGGTGATTTTCACGCTGCCGACATCGCTGATCTGCAGATAGGTGTGCAGCGCTTCACCGATCTGTACCGGCTTGTCGCCCAGATTGGTGGTGGCCAGCTGCATCTCCAGCTTGTCGCCGACGATGACGGTGAGCGTCAGCCGTGTCGAATGCGGCCATTGCTTGCGGGTCTGCTCGGTGTCGGCCAGTTGCAGCGTGAGCTCGGTTTTGGAATCGTTGCGCTTGCGGCTGCTAACCACTGTCCACGGCACGGTGCGCGCGAAGCCGTGCGCGGGGAAGGAGGCTTCGCTGGCATGCGCGCCAAACCACGGCCAGCACACCGGCGCGCCGCCCCGGATCGATTTGCCCGGTGCGAACTTGGCTGCGTCGGACACCCATACCACCGGCTCCAGCTGCGATTTCGGACGGAAACAGACCACGTGCGCGCCCTGCAAACAGATCGTTGCGCGGCCGCCATGGTTGTCGATGTCGACATAGGTCAGGTCACCCGCCCCCTCGCGGAAGCTCAACTGCCCCGCAATGGCAAAACGTGCCAGCGGGTCGGCGTGCATTTGCGCTTCGGTCGGATGCTCAACCAGGGTCACGTCACGCACCGCGCCGAATGCCGCAGAGGTCACCATCGTGGCATACGCACGCAATGCAAGTGACACCGCACGCACCCGGTTGAGCGGCTTCCAGGCCTGCGCGCCCTTCGCATCCATCGCCGCACGGCGGCGCGCAAGCTCAGCGTCGGACAGCGCCACGTTGATGCTGCGTTTTGGAATATCGATTTCGATGGTGTCGCCTTCTTCCACCAGGCCGATGGTGCCGCCTTCCGCCGCTTCGGGCGAAGCATGGCCGATGGAGAGACCCGAGGTGCCGCCGGAGAAACGGCCGTCGGTGATCAGCGCACAGACTTTGCCCAGTCCCTTGGATTTCAGGTACGAAGTCGGATACAGCATTTCCTGCATGCCGGGGCCGCCACGCGGGCCTTCGTACAGAATCACCACCACATCACCGGCCACGATCTTGTCACCGAGAATGGCTTCCACTGCCGCGTCCTGCGACTCGAACACGCGCGCCGGGCCGGAGAATTTCCACACGCTCTTGTCGACACCCGCGGTTTTGACGATACAGCCGTCGGCTGCGAGGTTGCCGTACAGCACCGCCAGTCCGCCCTCTTTCGAATAGGCGTGCTCGAGATCGTGGATGCAACCATTGACGCGATCGTCGTCCAGTTTGGCAAAGCGACGATCCTGCGAGAACGCGGTCTGCGTCGGCACGCCGCCGGGCGCAGCACGGAAATAGTCTTTCACATCCTTGTTGGTGGTGCGACGGATATCGTAGGTGTCGATTTGCTCACCCATGGATTTGCACAACACGGTGGGCAAATCGCGATGCACCAATCCGCCGCGTTCGAGTTCGCCCAGAATCGCCATCACGCCACCGGCGCGATGCACGTCTTCCATGTGATAGGTCTGGATCGACGGTGCCACTTTCGACAGATGCGGCACCCGCCGACTCATGCGGTCGATGTCCTTCATCGTGAAATCGACGCCGGCTTCGTGCGCGGCAGCCAGCAGGTGCAGCACGGTGTTGGTCGAGCCGCCCATGGCGATATCCAGCGCGATGGCGTTTTCGAACGCGTCGAAACTGGCAACCGCACGCGGCAACACCGAGGTGTCGTTCTCTTCGTAATAGCGGCGCGCGTTACGCACGATCAGGCGGCCGGCGGCGAGAAACAGGTTCTTGCGATCGGCATGGGTCGCCAGCATCGAACCGTTGCCGGGCAGGCTCAAGCCAAGCGCCTCGGTCAGGCAATTCATCGAATTGGCGGTGAACATGCCCGAGCACGAACCGCAGGTGGGGCAAGCCGAACGCTCAAGCTCGTTCACCTGCTTGTCGCTGAACGCGGCGTCGGCCGCCGACACCATCGCGTCAACCAGATCGAGCTTGATGACCTTGGACTCCCACACCACCTTGCCCGCTTCCATTGGGCCGCCTGAAACAAATATGGTCGGAATGTTCAGGCGCAGGGCCGCGTTCAGCATCCCCGGGGTGATCTTGTCGCAGTTGGAGATGCACACCAGCGCATCGGCGCAGTGCGCATTGACCATGTATTCGACCGAATCGGCAATCAGGTCGCGGCTCGGCAGCGAATACAGCATGCCGCCGTGGCCCATTGCGATGCCGTCGTCCACCGCGATGGTGTTGAACTCCTTGGCCACGCCGCCCGCCGCCTCGATTTCGCGCGCCACCAGCTGGCCCATGTCCTTGAGGTGCACATGGCCCGGCACGAACTGGGTAAACGAGTTGGCGATCGCGATGATCGGCTTGCTGAAGTCGCCGTCCTTCATGCCGGTGGCACGCCACAGCGCACGTGCCCCCGCCATGTTGCGGCCACGGGTAGTAGTCCAGGAACGATAGTCAGGCATGGCGGTCTTTCAGCGAAGTTATAATCAGTGCCCATTTTACCCGTGCCGCCCTTACCCGGACACCTCATGCTCGTTCATCCGCAATTCGATCCCGTTGCCCTGCAACTCGGCCCCATCGCCATCCACTGGTATGGCCTCATGTACCTCGCCGCCTTCGCGCAGGTCATCCTGCTGGGGCGCTGGTGCATCGCGCACCGCCCCTGGTCGGGGTGGAAACTGGCCATGCTCGACGACGTGCTGTTCTACGGCGTGCTCGGTGTCATCCTCGGCGGGCGGCTCGGCTACGTGCTGTTTTACAAGCCCGCGGAATACCTGGCCCACCCGTTCGACATCCTCAAGGTGTGGGAAGGCGGCATGAGTTTTCACGGTGGGTTTTTGGGCGTGATCATCGCCATGGCGCTGTTTGCGCACCGGCACAAGCTGCGCTGGCTGTCGGTGACCGACTTCATCGCCCCGCTGGTGCCGCTGGGTCTGGCCGCCGGGCGGCTTGGCAACTTCATCAACGGTGAACTGTGGGGGCGCGCCACCGACCTGCCCTGGGGCATGATCTTCCCGCAGGCGGGCGACGGCATCGCGCGCCATCCCTCGCAGCTGTACCAGTTTGCCGGCGAAGGCCTGCTGCTGTTCGTCATCCTGTGGCTGTATTCCAGCAAACCGCGCCCGGTCGGCGCCGTCTCCGGCGTATTCCTGATTGGTTACGGCAGCCTGCGCTTTCTCGCAGAATTCGCGCGCGAACCCGACAGCTTCCTCGGCCTGCTGGATCTGGGCCTCTCCATGGGGCAATGGCTGTCGCTGCCGATGGTCATCGCCGGCGTCATCATGCTGCGCGGGGCCCAACAGCAACCCAAACCGAACGAGACATGACCCCCACCCTGATGCGCCGACTGGCATCGGAGCAGAAAAAACGCGCCGCAGCATGGGTGCGCCTGTGGTTTGCAGGCGGCTGGCTCGGCGTCATCGTCACCCTGGTGCTGTCCCTGATGCCGCCGCTGCTGAACGAAGGCAGCAACCACACCGACAAGATCATTCACCTGTGCGGCTATGCGGTGCTGACGTTCTGGTGGGCGCAACTTGTGATCGAACGACGCTGGCGACTCGCCGTCGTGGTTGTGCTGTTCGGCATTGCCATTGAACTGCTGCAGGGCCTCACCCCCGCGCGCCAGCCCGACGTGCTCGACGCCCTGGCCAACACCGGCGGCGTGCTGCTTGGCTGGCTTGCCGCGCGTTTTCTTCCAAACCTGCCCGAACGCCTCGCCGCGCTTCC
>JBBQDI010000019.1:0-10999 GCA_038319505.1 Burkholderiales bacterium | reverse complement strand
GGAATACGCGGAAATCGGCCGGCCCTGACGATGGCTGACAGAGTGTTCAGTGAGCAACTCCATCGGATCAGGGATGTTCATATCGAGGTAGAGTCGATCCTGCAAAGCCTGTCTGCGCTGCAGAGCGAAAACCCCTGCGCCAGTTGTACCAACGTCTGCTGCAAGGAAGCGATCTGTCGCGAAAGCATGGACAGTGATTTCCTGCGATTTGTGTTGGGCTCACGGGTTGATGACTATAGCGTGAGCGACGGGTGGTATGTGCCGGGCTCGGGATGCCGGCTCAGCTATGGCCGACCGCTGGTGTGTTACGAATACTTTTGCGAGCAGTTTGATGCGCAGGCGGTGAGCTCGGTCAGGCAGCTGTCGCGTGCATTCAAAGCGGTCTATACCCATACCTTTGCGGGGCAGCATATTCTTGCGGTTGAAGACATCAGCCGAATCAGCGAACACAAACTAAGCATCATTCACAACAGGCTGGAAAAACTAAGGGAGATGGCGAACGCGGCGCTGCGACACTCGCTTGGGGAGCGACTGGGCTTGTAACGTGCAAGCGCGTGGGTGAGTTCAGCCGCGCCGGGATGCTCGACCAGCGTTCAACCCGAAACTACAGGGAATTCAAGCCGCCCCTTTTTGATCCTTCAGGCCACGCACAGGTGCAGGCCTGGCACGACCTACCCACCTACGCATTCGCAAGCCAATGCTGACCAGACCAGGCCAAGCTCGTCCAGCGTCGGAAACAGGTGCAGGCGCCAACCGGCGCTTGAACTAATACACATCGCCTCGTTCCAACGGGCTGCCCGCTTGTGTCGGCATCATCTTTGCTTGAGTCAATGCGAGGATGATTTGGTTAATCATGATGGTGGAAGCAGCATGAAAGATTCATGGAAGGACAGCATCTACCAGCAACGCGAACAGTTGGCGCGCATGCTGCGTGAGCCGTTGGAGCAACTGGCAGGACGTTGTCACCCGGCATGGGGTGATTGCGATGCGCTCGATGCGATTCTCGCGGAGAATTTCTGTAGTATTCCGCATTGCTCGTTCCTGTACTGCATGGGAACCGACGGGGTGCAAATCAGCAACAATGTTGGCCGGGATGGGGCCGTGCCCGAGCACATGGGGAGCGATCGATCGCAACGCCCGTATATGAAGGAAGTGGTCCCGGCCTGGGGCTTTCTGTTATCGGACGCTTACATCGGGATCACGGGACATCGCCCCTCGCTGACGGCGTTGCAGGTGGTGCGTCGAGATGCACAGGCTTTGGGTTATCTCGGTGCCATTTTCGATTTGCGCAATCTGCCGGTGACATCTGAACTCTACGATGAGCCCGGCTATTGGCGCCAGGTGAAAGGCGATCCGGCGATCCGCGGCAACGTGTTCCAGCAATGCCGCGTGGACAGTCCGATGGATGGCAACATCGATCAGGCGCTGTCGATTCTGGAGGAACTGCTGACCCTGCGCGGCGTGTTCCAATGCCAGATTCATTTCTCCAGCAGCCAGGCCACGATCTGGACGGTGGACGACCCATTCCGGTACCGCATGCTGGATCAAGAGGCCTTGAATGATCCGGATATCTGCCTGGTCTATCCGCCTCGCCCTTACCGGCCCGACGCCGTTATTCCACAGAACGACATCAGGCGGATATTGCAAACCCTGCGCGCTTTGCGCCTCACTGATCCGACCTTTTATCTGCGCATGGCTTCGATCAACATCATGAACGGAATGGTAAGCGTGACTTTTTCATGTGATGGTTCACACTACATGCCACACGTCGAGTTTCTGTTGAAGGACACGGCTTTCTGGTTTTGATAACAGGGGGGGCAGGGACGTTATGATCAAACGGCCCTTTTTGATTTCGTTGTGGAAATGTCATGACTTTTCAACGATGGGGTCTCATCATGCGGATGGAAGCGGTCGAGGATGTCGTAAGCCGCCTCAACAGTCGCTTCTGCAATTTCGACCCCCGCCAGGACTTGACGGAACCAGACTTCCATTACTGAATTCGGGTTTATTCCAGATCAGGGGACAGCCGGGCCACCCTGCGTTTCACGAATCAGGTGGCCAGCATCCGGACAACAACAAGAGGTGACAGATAGATGAGCCGGTCCACAAAAGCTGTTGTTTTATCTGCACTCGTTTTTCCAGGCGCCGGTCAGCTCTACCTGAAACATTTTCAGCGTGGTATTGCGTTGATCGCGGTGAGCCTGGTTTGCCTGTGGTTTATCGTCGAGAAAACAATGCAGCAGGCTTCTGCCGTATTCGATAGGCTGGAGTCAGAAGGCGGCGCGCTCGATGCGGGACAAATGACCGATCTGCTTACTCAGGCTTCCAGCAGTTCAGGCAGCACAGTAACATCGGTTGCCACACTGATTCTGGCCGGTTGCTGGCTGGTTGCAATCGTTGATGCTTACCGACTTGGCAAGATGCAGGATGAACGCGATTCGTGATGGCATGGTTGGCGCGACAGTCAGCAGGCCGGGTATATCCCGGCCTGTATATTTGCGCCAGTACACGAGGCCAAGTGAGTGCGGGCTGTAGTACGTCGATCCGGATCGCTTTTCGGTAAGGCTTAGCTAAACGCGTCGTTATTGCCAGCCCGACGCGATCCCTGTTCCATTCCAATCACGAACCGATGCTTCCCCGAAACCGTGCGGGGGATGTCGTCGAGCAGATTCACTTCGAGCACCATCTGCGCGTCCACGTCCCTGCGGATGTCCGCTTCCAGTGACGCCAGCGTTTCCGCTTTCAGCGGCTGGGAGGCGACCAGATTGAGCGTGATGTGATCGAGGTCGCGCTGCACCCACTGGTATTGCCGAATCTGCGTTTGCCCATACAGCAGCCGGTTGAAGAAGGACGGGTGGACAGTTTTTCCACTGCGGGTGCGGATGAGGTCGTTGTGCCGGCACATACCCATTTCCATCAGCGGAAACGGCAGGCCACATGTGCATTCGCCATCGAGCAGCCGGCCGGCATCGCCGATGTCGTAGCGGATCATCGGCATCAGCCGGTTGGTGAGCGAGGTGACGAGGAGATGGTTTTCAGGTTCGTCCGATTCGTTTTCGTGCGACACCGATTCGAGCATCACCATGTCGGTGAAGATGTGCATGTTCCCGAGCCGACACTCGCAGGCAATGTTCGGAATTTCGCGACTGCCGTACTGATTGAACACCTTGCAGCCGAAAGCCTGTTCCATTCGCTGGCGCTGACTGTCGGTGAGCACTTCGGCAGTGGAATACACGCCGAGCAGGGACCGGGGCATGGGCAGGCGATTGTCGATCACCACGCGCGCCACCTCACTCAATACCGAAGCATAGCCCTGCAACAGAACGGGCCGGTAGGACTGGATGAAGTGCGCCCATTCGATAAGCTGGGCTTCGGTGTATTCGTAAGCGGCTATCGTGTGTTCGGCAGCGACGGCGTCACCGAGCTGCGTACCGAACACGCCGCCGGGAACGACGTCCTGTCGTGCGCCCCAGAAATTGAGTATTTTTTGTCCCGGACGCCAGCCGCTCAGCATGTAGCTGCGCATCATGCCGGCGCGCATCAACTCGTGCTTGGCGTCGTCATACCAGAACGTCAGCGGCTTGCCGGTGGAGCCGCCGGTGTGGCCGATTTTGACCTGACTGCGGTCGGCGGTGTTGGCGAGCAGCTCATCCATGTGCTGGATCACGTCGTCTTTATGGAGGATGGGCAGCGCGTTGAGATCGAAGTCATCGCCCAGACAAGGGGTCAGCGTTTTTGCGAAATACGGGGTGTGAATGGCCGCGAAGGACACGATGTCGATGAGATCGCGTTGCTGCTTGGCCAACAGTTCGTCGCATGGCATCGCCTGTGTGTGCAGCAATGTGACCAGATGTGCATGGCGAAGCGGATAGCGGCGACGATGCAGCCAGTGGCGCAGGCGGTCGATCATCCCTGTCCTGAGTCTTGTCGAAGGGCCTGTTGAGGGTTGAGTGCGGCGATCGCCTGATTCCAGGCGCAGCGGTCTGCGTGAAACCGGGTGAGGGCAGCAAGCTGGCGTTGTCTCCAGTCTTGCCAATTCGCTTTTGCGGCGATGCGTGCATGGCCGGGTGAATTCACACCAAAGTTGTGCTGCATGTTGTCGAGGAAGGCGCGGAAATGCACGCGTGCTTCGGCATGCGCAGGCGTGTGCCACCAATGCATCGGGTCGTTCAACAGGGTTGTCAGCGCTGAAATTTTCTTCACGATTTCAGCATGCCGTGCGTGGTATTGCTGCGCCAAATCGGCGTGCACGGCGTCGAGCATGGCGGCGAGGATGTCGCTGGACAAGGCCTGCTGCGGAAAGCCCTGCGCAGTCAGCTGTTCAACGCTGAACAGCATCACATCACCCGCGAACTGCCGTTCAAATTCATCGGTCAGGTCGATGATGTCGGCCTGGGTGACGACGCCGGGGCGAAACTCGGATTCGCCGGTGGTACCGAGCGTGCGCGTGTGCAGCATCGGCAAGTTTGCGGAGATGAACGCATTGCCCAGTTCGGCTTTCATCAGCCGCCCGAGCGTGGGGCCGGACATGCGCAGTCGCAACGGCGCGAAGGGAATGAACCAGTTCAATGCGCGGGGGCGGAAAACGTAATTTCCGGTATACACCGTGCGCGCGGGCTGCACGCTTTCGAGTGCGGGCTGGTAATGAAACCAGGTGATGCGGGTGGGATGCTCACCGTGGAAAAAGCTTTTCAAGCGTTGCGCAAAATCGCCGAAGCAGGCGGCGTTGCTGGGCTGGTTTTTTAGCGTGCAGCGGTAGCGGTAGGCTTCGGCCGGGTTCGCGAAGCCGAACAGGCCGGCCATGTCGTGATACGCAGCATCGGCTTCCTGCGTGTTCGCGGCGTCGCGGCGATAAGGTTGCGACGGGTCGCTCGCCGCCATCTCGCGCAGGAAGCCCGCCACGTCGTCGAGGAAGTGGCTTGCCATCACGGCGGGGGAAACAGGCGGGTCGCCGACGACCTTGCCGGTCAGCACGTCGGCGTCAGTCGCGCTGAAAATGGCGTCCAGCTGGGCGAAAAAATTCAGCGCATATACGGTGCCGTCGCCGTCTGCCGTATCCACCTTCACCTTGAATTCCTGGTCGGCGTCGAGCGTGTAGAAAAGCAGTGGTTCGTCGGATGCCTGACGCGTTGCCAGTTCCAGGTAGGCGATGTTGCGCATCATCGCCTGGCCCTTGTGGCCGAACGCGTCGCGCGGCGCGGTGCCAACTATCGTGCCCAGTTCAACTTCTGCGAGGGTATCCATCAACGCGAGCTGCTCGGTCAGCCCGAAGTAGTCAATCATCAGACCCTGGGCGTTGAACGTGTGGGCGATGGCCTGGTTCGCGGCGATGAGAGCGGCGTCCTGCGTGTCGTCGGCGACGATGACTGAGACCTTGTTGTATACGCCATGTTTCATTCCGCCGTAGCCATACAGACGGCAGAGTTCGATCAGGCTTGCGAGGCAGCGGCGCAATTGCGCCGGGCTGTCGGCCACCGGAATGATGATGACGAAATGGTGGCGGCGGTCGTCGCCGCGTGCGGCGATCAGGGATTCCAGTCGGCGCCATGCAGATTGATACGACGGCAGCAGATTTTCGTTGAAGCCGCCGTCCCACAACGCGGCTTCAAACCGATTGATGACGGTCTGTTGCGCTGCGATTTGTTCGTCGTGGTTAGCGAGCCGACAGGTAGCGGGGGAAGGCATGTTTGTCGAGCAGGATTTCGATCAGGTTGATGGTGCCGCTGAGGTCGGCGTGGGTGAACATGGCGTCGAGCTCGGCCTCGGTCTCGATGCGGTAATGGTTGACCCCGAACGACTGCGCGAGCAGGCCGAAATCGGGGTTGGTGAAGTCGCAGTCGATGTAGCGTTCACCGTAAAGCTGGAACTGGTTTTTGCGGATCAGGGAGAGCGTGCCGTTGTTGATCACCACCACATTGAGCGGGATGCCGTAGTTCACTGCCGTCATCATTTCCATGCAGCACATCTGGAAGCCGCCGTCGCCGAGGATGGCGAAGGTGGGGCTGGCGGGGGCGTGACAGCGCGCGCCGATGGCAGCGGGCAGCGCATGGCCGAGCGATGAGATGCCGGTATTCGGGAAGTAATGGTTGCGGTCTGACACGTCGAAAAAGCTTTGCGCAAAGACGATGTTGTCGTCGAAGACCAGCGCGTTGTGTGGAAAGCGCTGGGCGAGCTCGCTGAAAAAAAACTGCATCAGACGAAACGGTTGCGGTTGCGCAGCGCTTTCGTCGCTTGCGGGCGCAGCCGTGGCTTCCCGGTGGTCATCAAGTCGATCCAGCGACTTCGGCGGCATGCCGTCAGCGTCCAGCGCGGCGAACAGGTCTTCTACTACCTCGCGAATGTCACCGCAAATCGTCACGTCCGGGTGGAACACACGGCCGAGTTGGGCGGCTTCGCGATCCACCTGGGCGATTTTCTTGTTGGCCAGCAGCTTGGCATCCCATAAATAACTGGTGCGTTCGTTGAAGCCTGCGCCGAGAAATATCAGCAGGTCGGCGTGATCGACCAGATAACGGTAGGCATCGCCATTGGAGGTGACGCCGAGGCAACCCAGCGACAGGGCGGTGCCTTCGGCCACCACACCCTTGGCCTTGAGGCTGGTGGTGACGGGGATGTTGAAGCGTTCGGCAAACGTGGCGACAAGCTCGCGTGCGCCAGCCTGGATACAGCCATGGCCCGCGATAATCACCGGATGCTGTGCAGCGTGCAGCAGGTCGGCGAGTTCTGTAGAGGGCGTGGTGTGACGAACCGCAGCCGGGCGGGGGAAATGAATCTGGTCGAGCACGCTTTCGTCGACCATTTCCTTTTGCACGTTATAGGGAATCGACAGCAGCACCGGTCCCGGTTCGCGCCCAAGCAGTGCCTGCGTGGCCTGGTTCAGCACCTGGCCCAGATAGTCGGTGCGCTCGACGAGCTTGTGATAGCGGGTGACGCTGGCGAACAGCGCGCCCTGGTCAATCGCGCCGCCTTCGCCCGAGCTTTCCTGCAGGCCCCCTTTGCCAAAAATATAGGTGGAGGTCTCGCCGGTGATCGCCAGCACCGGCAGGCGCTCGGCGTAGGCGTTGGCGATGCCGGTAATCAGGTTGGTCGCACCGGGCCCCGCTGTGGCGATGCAGGCAGACGGCCGGTGTGCCACGCGCGCATACCCACCCGCCATGAAGGCCGCGCCCTGCTCGTGCTTGACCAGCACGCTTTTCACGCTGGAATCATGCAGACGGTCATAGATGGGCAACACGTGCGCGCCCGGCATGCCGAAGATATGGTCGATCCCCAGGCGCTCCAGATACCTGACGATCAGTTCACTGACGGAAATTTGCATGTTGTATTTGGTTTCCTTGCGGCCTCGCGCCAACCCGGCGGCTCTCGTGGCGCACGCGGAAGCTTGGGATTGGAGCACAAGACCGGGCGCGGGGGAACCTTGACGAAGCGTTAAGTTTTGTATGTCACGCGCTGGCGTGTGTTGTGGTGGTCAAAAATCACAGCAGCGTCAGCGGGTCGCCAGGCTGCCAGGGCGCGTGTTTCGGCATGATCGAGACAAACAGCGACGACTGCGTCAACGTATTCAGCCAGTGACGTAATGAAGGCAGGGGAGCAGACTCGAACCAGTCCGCATCGACCCCGGCAAACTGGCGGATGAATGGCACGATCGCCATGTCGGCCAGCGTTGGCGTGTCGCCCAGCAGATAACGCGACTGGCTGAGGCGCTGGTTCAAGGGCGCAACAAACAGATCGACGGCCGCGTCGCGATGGTATTCGACCGGGTGGTCCGAATCCTGTCCAATGTATTTGTAACGGTCGAGCAGCGGCTTGAAGGCATCGTCGTTCAACGCAATCAGCGCGTGTTCGGTTTCTTTGTCCGTGAGCCAGCTCGCCACATCGTTTTGAGAAAGCGCCCAGCGCATGATGTCCAGGCTTTCTTCCAGCACGGTTCCGTCGGCCAGTTGCAGAACCGGCACTGTACCTTTGGGGGACAGGGTCAGCATTTCGACCGGCTTGTGTTTGAGCGCCACCTCGCGCACGGCTACAGACATGCCTGCGTATTTCAACGCCAGCCGGGCGCGGATAGCGTAGGGGCAACGGCGAAATGAATACAGGATAGGCAGGGGGGTCATGGATGGTGGGCGTGGCGCGGCTTGAATGAAAACCGCTCCACCTCAACCGTCCGGCGTTACGCGCGTAAGGCCCGCGCGTGAAACGTCAGATGATCGCCGATGAACGTCGCAATGAAGTGATAGCTGTGGTCGTAGCCTTCCTGCATTCGCAACGTGAGCGGGACGTTGTGCGCCGCACAGGCCGCTTGCAGATGGTGTGGAAATAGCTGCTCGGCCAGGAATTCGTCGTCGGTCCCGTGATCGATCAGCGCGGGCGGAAGCGTCGCTCCGGCGTTGACTAGACAGGTGGCGTCCCAGGCCTCCCAGGCGTGCGTGTCATCGCCGAGGTAGGCACCGAAGCAGCCTTGCCCCCAGGGACTGATCACCGGGTTGCAGATGGGGGAGAAGGCGGAGACCGAGGCGTACAGGCCGGGGTTTTTCAGCGCGCAGACGAGTGCGCCGTGGCCGCCCGTCGAGTGTCCGCTGATTGCGCGCTTGCCTGAGATCACGGGAAAGTTCGCCTCGACCAGCGCGGGCAGTTCGCGGGTGACGTAGTCGTACATCTGGTAGTGCGTGGCCCACGGCGCTTGGGTGGCGTTGACATAAAAGCCGGCGCCCTTGCCGAGGTCGTAGCGCTCGGGCACATCGGGCACGTCGTCGCCGCGCGGGCTGGTGTCCGGCATGACGAGGATCAGGCCCAGCTCGGCCGCGTAGCGTTGCGCGCCGGCTTTGGTGCGCACGTTGTCGTCGGTGCAGGTCAGCCCCGACAGCCAATACACTACCGGCAGCTTTTGTGTCGCAGCTTGCGGCGGCAGATAGACTGAAAAGGTCATCGTGCAATGGCAGGTATTCGACGTGTGCTGCCAGCGTTCGAGCCAGCCGCCGAACTCCTTGATGGACTCAATTTTCCTGGCGGGTTCAACTTGTTTCATGCCGAGCCTCAGAAAAGGATGACCGAGCGGATGCTCTTGCCTGCGTGCATCAGGTCGAAGGCGGTGTTGATCTCTTCCAGCGGCATGGTGTGGGTGACCAGACTGTCCAGTTCGATCTTGCCGGCCATGTAGTTGTCGACGTAGCCTGGCAACTGGCTGCGGCCCTTGACGCCGCCGAACGCGGTGCCTTTCCAGGTGCGGCCGACGACCAAATTGAACGGCCGGGTGCAGATTTCCTGCCCGGACCCGGCGACGCCGATGACGGTGGAGACGCCCCAGCCCATGTGGGTGCATTCGAGCGCGTCGCGCATGACGTTGACGTTGCCGATGCATTCGAACGAGTAATCGACGCCGCCGTTGGTCAGGTCGCGGATATATTCGACCAGCGAGTTATTCACTTCCCTGGGGTTGATGCAATCGGTCGCGCCGAGCGCCTTCGCCATCTCGAACTTGTCGGGGTTGATGTCGATCGCGAGGATGCGTCCGGCCTGGGCCATCACCGCACCCTGGATCGCCGACAGTCCAATGCCGCCGAGGCCGAACACGGCGACGGTCGAGCCCGGTTCGACCTTGGCGGTATTCAACACCGCGCCGATGCCGGTGGTGACGCCGCAGCCGAGCAGGCAGACTTTGTCGAGCGGCGCGGCGGGGTTGATTTTGGCCAGCGCGATTTCCGGTACCACGGTGTATTCGGCAAAAGTCGAGCAGCCCATATAGTGAAAAATCGGCTTGCCGTTCTTGGAAAAGCGCCGCGTGCCATCGGGCATGTAGCCGGTCCACACGGTTGCGGCAATCGACTGGCACAAGTTGGTTTTTGGCGAAGCGCAGTATTCGCAATGGCCGCATTCTGGGATGTAGAGCGGGATCACGTGGTCGCCGGGTTTGAGCGTTTTCACGCCGGGCCCGCACTCCACCACGATACAGCCGCCTTCGTGGCCGAGGATGCAGGGGAAGGCGCCTTCCGGATCGTCGCCCGACAGGGTGAAGGCGTCGGTGTGGCAGACGCCGCTGGCGACGACTTGCAACAGGACTTCGCCCTCACGTGGACCTTCAACGTCGACTTCTTCAATCGACAACGGTTTTTTGGGTTCCCAGGCTACGGCGGCACGCGCTTTCATGGATAGACTCCTTGGCGGGATGAATTAAAACGAAATGCAGTCTTCAGTGGGCCGATGATGCCGGACTTCCGGGGGCAACAACGCACGCATGACAAGGGTATACGGGCGGCTCAGCCCGTTTGTTGTAGCAGTTTTTGAAAGGCGGCTTCGAACGATTTGACGCCGTCGTCCTGCAGCGTATTGCCGACTGCGTCCATATCAATGCCCAGTCGCGCCAGTTCGGCCCACTTCGCTTCCGCCTCGGCGATGCCATCTTCCACCCGCAGCGCCGGTTTACCGTGATCGCGCAGCGCGGCCAGCGTCTTGTCGGGCAGTGTGTTGATGGTTGCAACACCGATCAGGGGTTCGACGTACAGCAGGTCGTGGTAGTCCGGGTTCTTGACGCCGGTGCTCGCCCACAACAGATGCTGGGAGCGTGCGCCCCGTTCCATCAGGTCGGTGAACGCAGCGCTGTGAAAGGTTTCCAGATAGCACTGATAGGCGAGCTTGGCCATGGCGACTGCCGCGTGGCCGCGCAGCGACAGGGCTTCCTGCGTGCCGATGGCGGTCAACTGCGTGTCGACCAGCGTGTCGACGCGTGACAGAAACAGGCTCGCCACTGCCTTGCTGCTGCGTATGTCGGCACCCGCGCGGGACCGTGCGGTGAGCCCACGGACATAGGCATTGAATATTGCTTCGGTTTGCTTCACCGAAAACAGCAGCGTCACGTTGACGTTGATGCCGAGGGTCGTTAACGATTCAAATGCAACGACGCCTTCAGGCGTGCCCGGCACTTTGACCAGCAGATTGCGGCGATCCACGGCGGCGGACAAGCGCTGCGCTTCTTCCACCGTGCGCGCGGTGTTGTACGCCCAGCGCG
>JBBQDI010000018.1:0-11042 GCA_038319505.1 Burkholderiales bacterium | reverse complement strand
GATGAGCTACCGTTAATAGTGGGTGGCGACTGGTGCACCTCCACCGGCACCGATGCGCAGGCGTTCTATTTCAATCCCAGGTTTGTCGACAATCTGTCGCTGGCGCAGACGCAGTTCGTGCTGGCGCACGAGGCGATGCACTGCGCGATGGGGCATCCGCATCGCCGCAATCATCGGGTCAAACGACGCTGGGACGTGGCCTGCGATCATGCAGTCAACCTGATGCTGATCGAGGAAGGTTTGAAGCCGCCGCTGCACGGCATACTGGCTGACCAGAATTACGAGACACTATCGGCGGAAGAAATCTATCCGCTGATTCCCGAAGACACACCGGAAGAATCCTTCGACCAGCACCTGTTCGACAGCGACAACGAGCAAGGCGGCAGCCCCGACGAAAACGAACGTCAGGATGACTCCGAAGGCAGCGAAGCGGGCGGCCAGGGCAAGGAAGGCCAGAGCGAAGCCGAACAGCAGCAGGGCAGTGGCAGCCAGGCGTCGCAAAAGCCCAACGAGCTGTCGCCCAGCGAGCGCGAAGAACTGTCCGAGCAATGGAAGAACCGCCTCGCCGCCGCCGCCCAGGCCGCGCGCCAGGCCGGAAAATTATCCCAATCAATGATGCGTTGGGTCGATGGCCTGCTGGCGCCCAGCCTGCCGTGGCGCGCCTTGCTGGCGCGTTTCTTCGCCGTTAATCAGCGTGACGATTATTCGTGGCGTCGACCCTCGCGGCGCGAAGGGGATGCGCTGTTACCGCGCCTGTCGAGCGAAGGCTTGGACGTCATTGCCGCAGTTGACACCAGTGGCTCGATCAGCGATGAGGAACTGCGCCAATTCGTCACTGAACTTGATGCACTGAAAGGCCAGGTGCGCGCCCGGGTTACACTTTTGGCGTGTGACAACCATGTGGCCGAAAACGCGCCGTGGGAATTCGAACCGTGGGACACCATGGAATTGCCAACCGATATGGAAGGCGGCGGCGGTACCGATTTTCGCCCGGTATTCGACTGGGTCGAGTTCGAAAACCGCAGCCCCAACATGCTGGTGTATTTCACCGACGCCGAAGGCGATTTCCCCAAAGTCCCGCCGAATTACCCGGTGATCTGGCTGGTCAAGGGCAAGGGCAGGGTGCCGTGGGGCGAGCGGGTGCAACTCAATTGAGCACTTCTGACAAGCTCAATCCGGATGATGTTCAACCCAACCGGGTGCGCAGCTTTTTATTCGAGCAACTGGATGTTCGCGGTGCCTGGGTGCAACTGGGGCCTGCCTGGCGCGAGATGACAGCAGGGCGCCATTACGCTGAGCCTGTGCTCGAGCTTCTGGGGCATTTGGCGGTCGTCACCACGCTGATCTCCGCCAACCTCAAACAGGCAGGGCGGCTGACCTTTCAGCTGCGTGGCGATGGCGCGGTGTCGCTCCTGGTGATGGATTGCGACGAACAGTTGCGTCTGCGCGGCATGGCGCGCGCCACCCAGAATCCGGAAGCGGGAAATGTTCCGGCCCTGCTGGGCGAGGGCGCGTTGACCATGACGCTCGACACCGCCGACATGCGCCACCCCTACCAGAGCCATGTGCCGCTGCAGGGTGAGACGCTGGCGGCTGTATTCGAGCATTACCTCATGCAGTCCGAACAGGCGCCCACCCGTCTGTGGCTGGCGGCCAATCATGAGGCGGCGGCGGGTCTGTTCCTGCAGGCGCTGCCTGGCGCCGCCATGCGGGACGCCGACGGCTGGAATCGGGTGCAGATACTGGCCGACACCGTGCGGCCACACGAATTGCTCGAGTTGGGCTCGATCAAGCTGATCGAGCGCCTGTTCCCGGAAGAAGACGTGCGCGTGTACGATCCGCGTCCGGTCAGCTATCACTGTCCCTATGATCCAGACAAAATCCATTCCATGCTGCACAGCGTAGGTCAGGCAGAATGTGAATCCATCATCGCCGAACTGGGTGAGATTAGGGTGCATGACGATGTCTGCAACCATGAGTACGTGCTGGATGCGGCGGCCGTGGCCGCGCTTTTTACCCAAAAGGGCACAAGCACCCAAAAGGGCACAAGCACCCAATAGGGCACAAGTACCCGGAAGGGCACAAGCCAATAACCATGAAAGGATGCACGATGCGGACAGGATGGATGCTGTTGGGATTGTTGGTCTTGTCGACCGCTGTGTCGGCCGAAGATGGACGTGCCGAGGTCGGACGCTATGAAGCGTTGCCCCTGGCAGGCGCCGATGGTGGCAAGGGCGGCGCGCGCGCCTTTATCCTCGATACCCGTGATGGGCATGTCTGGATATGGAGCGAAAATGAACTCGTCACCGTGGCGGATGGTCGCCGTCGCTATGGGGCAGGCTTTATCTACCAGGGCAAACTGCGCCCTGGTACCCGGCCGGGTGAGATGATCGAACCGCTTGCCAAATGATCCGCCACGCGCCGATCGCATCTCCCTGGGCTTGACCTGCGTTGTCTGAAAGGTTCGGGACACCGGTCTTGCAGCTAGCGATGGGCCTGCCGCTCATGGAGCCCGACTAGCCATAACGATATGGTCTTGACCCTAGCATGCGCATTTTTATTTAAGACGGCGCCAGTCAGGACCGATAAGGGCTCATACTTTCGAGCCAACCCGAGAAGACATGCAGACCGAGCCCGCCACGCCCCCAGCCTCTCCCAAACCCGCCCCCCAGAAAATCCGTCTGGGTGATCTGCTGGTCGAGCAGAAGGTCATCTCCAGCGCCGATCTGGATATAGCCCTGGCCGCGCAAAAGAAGAGTGGTCGTCGACTCGGACGCATCATTGTCGAAAGCGGGCTGGCTGCTGAGAACGACATTGCCCAGGCGCTGGCGCGCCAGTTATCGATCCCTTTTGTTGACCTCAGGAAATACAATCCGGACGCGGCCATTCTGCAATTGCTGCCAGAAACCCAGGCGCGGCGGTTCCGGGCGATCCCGCTGGCGCGCCGGGAAGGTAGCATTTTCGTTGGCATGGCTGATCCAACCGACCTGTTCGCCTACGACGAAATCGCCCGGCTGATCCAGGAAGACATCCAGCTTGCCGTGGTTGCGGAAGGCGACCTGCTGGCTGCGATCGACCGGATCTACCGGCGCACAGACGATATTCATGGCCTGACAGAAGAACTCGCGCGTGACATGGGCGAGAGCGAGGCCAGCATCATCGGCCTGGAAGCGCTGGGCGAAGGGCAGGCCGATGCACCGGTGGTGCGCCTGTTGCAAACGGTGTTCGAGGATGCCCTGCAGGTGAATGCGTCCGACGTGCACATCGAGCCGCAGGAAAAACAGCTGTCTATCCGCTTCCGCATCGATGGCATGCTGCACCCGCAAACCCAGGCCGATCTCAAGATTGCCCCCGCGCTGGCCTTGCGCCTGAAGATCGTTTCCGGGCTGGATATTTCGGAAAAACGCTTGCCGCAGGATGGTCGTTTTGCAGTCAAGGTTCGCGGCCGCACCGTCGATGTGCGCCTGTCCACCATGCCCACGCAATACGGCGAATCCGTCGTCATGCGCTTGCTGAGTCAGGGCGACGATCCCATCACCCTCAATGGCTTGGGCATGCCCCCGGAGATGCTCGAGCGCTTTCGCGCCATCCTGCATCGTCCCAACGGCCTCGTGCTGGTGACCGGCCCGACCGGCAGCGGCAAGACCACTACGCTGTATGCGGCGCTGCAGGAACTCAACGATCCGGGCACCAAGATCATTACGGTCGAAGATCCGGTGGAATACCGTCTCGCTGGCATCAATCAGGTGCAGGCCAACGAAAAGATCGACCTCAGCTTCGCCCGTGTGCTGCGCGCCATCCTGCGTCAGGATCCGGACGTGATCCTGGTGGGCGAGATGCGTGATCCCGACACCGCGCAAATTGCCCTCAGAGCCGCCATGACGGGCCACCTTGTGTTGTCCACCCTGCACACCAATGACGCTGCGTCCACGCCGGTACGCCTGCTCGACATGGGGGTGCCTGCCTTCATGGTTGCCACATCGGTGCAGGGCGTGCTGGCACAACGGCTTCTGCGCAAGGTATGCAGCCATTGCAAGGCGCCGCACAGTGTGACGCCACAGGAAAAAGTCTGGCTTGGCCGGGCGCATGTCGACGCTGATTCGGCGGATGCTTATGTTGCCGGATCGGGCTGCGATCGCTGTCATGGCACCGGCTATTCCGGGCGGCGAGCCATCCATGAATTGCTTGAAATCAATACCGCGCTGGCCGAAAGCCTGGCCGGCAAAAACCCTGCCGAATTTGTCGCCACCGCGCGCGCGTCCATGGCCGGCCACACCTTGCGGGATCAGGCCATCGCGTTGACGCGGTCAGGCGTGACGTCTCTGGCCGAGGCGATGCGGGCCAGCGCACAGGATGAGACCAGCTGATGTTGCGCTTTGCCTATACGGGCAGGACCCAGGGCGGGGAAAAGACGCAGGGCTTCTTTGAGGCTGACAACGTGGCCGAATGTGCGGGCAGCCTGCTGAGAAACGGCATCTCACCCATCACCATCCAGGAAACCGGGCAATCCGAGCGTCGCGGCGAGGCAGCGCCAGGCTTGAAACTGTTCGAGCCCACCGTCAAGCCCATCGATGTCCAGTTGTTCTCGCGTCAGCTGTATACGCTGATGCGTTCGGGCGTGCCTATTCTGCGGTCTTTGGCCGGCCTCATCGAGTCGACGAGCAACGCCGCTTTTGCCAGGGTGATTGCCTCCCTCAAGGAGTCACTCGAAGCCGGACGTGACCTGTCGACCGCCATGCGCACGCATCCCCAGGTTTTCTCGCCCTTCTACGTCGCGATGGTGCGGGTCGGCGAAGCGACCGGACGCCTGGATGAAATCTTCCTGCGGATGTTCGAGCACCTCGAGTTCGAACGCGAAACGCGCGCCCGTATCAAGGAAGCCCTGCGTTACCCGACCTTTGTCATGATCGCCATGGCGGTCGCGATCGCGATCATCAATGTGTTCGTCATTCCGGCCTTTGCCAAGGTGTATGCGGGCCTCGGCGCCGAGTTGCCGCTGATGACCCGGATACTCATCGAAACCTCGCGCCTGACCATTGCGTATGGCTGGCTTCTGTTGGCGGGGTTGGTGCTGGCAGTGGCGGGATTCCGCGTGTGGTCCGCGACCACGGCCGGGCGCCTGGTGTGGGATCGCTTCAAGCTGAAGATTCCGCTGACCGGCTCGATCGTGCTGCGCAGCACGCTCGCCCGTTTCGCGCGCACCCTTGCGCTGTCCCTGAAAAGCGGCATTCCCGCAGCACAGGCGCTCACGGTGGTGGCTGAAGTGACCGACAATGCCTGGATCGCGTCGCGCGTCGAGCAAATGCGCAATGGCATCGAGCGCGGTGAATCCATCCTGCGGACGGCGCAGACCGCAGCCGTTTTCAATTCCGTGGTGCTGCAAATGATTGCCGTCGGCGAGGAGACCGGCAGCATCGATGACCTCATGCAGGAGGTCGCCGACATGTACGAGCGCGAGGTGGACTACGAAATCAAGACGCTCGCCGCCCGCATCGAGCCCCTCATCATCGTCGCCATGGGCGGCATCGTGCTGGTGTTGGCACTCGGCGTGTTCCTGCCGATGTGGGATCTGGCCAGCGTGGCCATCAAGCATTAACGGATTCTTCAGGCAAATTCCGACGCTTTTGGGTTAAGTCTTTGTAATTTGTGCCGTTATGACTTCCATCGCATCTAAACCGACGTTGCGTCAGGCAGTTTTTGCACAGATATCCAGGAGAACGATATGAATACCTTTAAGGCCATGAAACCCAGCCAGCACGGCTTCACCATGATCGAACTGATCGTCGTCATCGTCATCCTCGGCATTCTGGCCGCGGTGGCGCTGCCGCGCTTCACCAACATCCAGCGCGATGCGCGCATCGCCAAGCTCAATGCGGCGCGTGGCGCAGTGCTGGCGGCAGCGGCGATGATCCATGGCACGGCGCTGGTCCGAGCCCGTTTGCCTGACACAGCCCCTTGCCCGTCGGCCGTCGGCTTTGGACCTGCCACAGCCAACAACACGACCAACATCTGTACGGAAAATGGCCGGGTTCGAATTCTGGCTGACTACCCCACCGCGAACCTTCAGGGGATTATCGATTCGTCGGGATTGACCACAACCTTCCCGGCTACTGCAGCGGCGCTTACCGCTGAGGGGTATTCCACGACGGGCGGCGGAGCGGCCGCTGGATCGGTACTTACGATCCGCGTGAACGGCGGCACCAACGTGGCACAGTGCTTCTTTACCTATACGCAACCTGCTGTGGGCGCAGCGCCGCAGGTCGGTGCGCTTACCCCTGTATCTGCCAACGGCAGCACAACAGGTTGCTGATTCTGCGCAATGCTTGATTCGGGCATCATTGAAAACCGCCGCGCTTGCGGCGGTTTTACCATGGTGGAACTGATCCTGGTAATGGTCATCGCCGGCATTATTGCGGCGGTGGCCGTGCCGCGTCTGATCGGACGCAACGGCTTCGATACCCGCGGGTTCAACGACCAGCTCGGCACCACGGTGCGCTTTGCCCAAAAGCTCGCCATTGCCCAGCGCCGCGATGTGGTGGTTCAACTGACGACCAGCACGGCCACGCTGTGTTACGTCGTCACGGTGCCGTGTCCGGCTGCCAGTCGTGCACCGGGGCCGGGCGGCGAGAAACCCTACACGGTCACCGCGCCCAACGGAGTGGCGATCGCCAGTGCGGTTGGGGCGCTGGCTTTTGATGCGGCTGGACGCCCCAATACCGCAGCCTTGCTGGATATCCAGGTCAATGGTGCCGGTGCCTATCATGTGTGGGTCGAGCAGGAAACCGGGTATATCCATGACTGACCAGCGCGGCCTCAGCCTGATCGAGCTGCTGGTGTTCATCGTGGTGGTGGGCATTGCGGTCACCGGCATGTTGTCGGTTTACGGCCAGATCTCACGTACCAGCGTCGATCCCATGATCCGGAAACAGGCGGTTGCCATCGCAGAATCGCTGCTCGAAGAAGTGCTGGCCAAGCCCTATACGTATTGTGACCCCGACGATCCCAACGTGACGACGGCAACCAGTGCGGCCGGTTGCACTGTTAACGAAACAGCCATGGGGCCGGAAGCGGGTGAAACGCGCTACTCCAATCTCACGCCTTTCGACAACGTCAATGATTACAACGGTTTTGCCATGGCAGGCATCGTGGATCTCAGCGGCAACGCCATTGCCCCCCTGGCCGCCTATGCCGCATCCGTTCAGGTGCAGCCGGCCGGCGCCTTCAACGGCATCCCGGCCGGCCAAACCCTGTTGGTCACCGTGACCGTTACCGCGCCGGGCAATTTTGGCGTCACCCTCTCCGGCTACCGTACGCGATATGCGCCCAATTTATAAACACGCCGGCTTCAGCCTGATCGAGATGATCATCGTCATTTCGATCACCGCCATCATTGGCTCGATGGTGGCGCTGTTTCTGCGTGTGCCGCTGGAAAGCTACGTCGCCCAGGATCGCCGGGCACGCCTGACCGACATCGCCGATACAGCGCTGCGCCGCATGACGCGGGATATCCGGCTGGCATTGCCCAACAGCGTGCGGGTCACCTCGGCGGGCGGCGTGGTCTACCTGGAGTTTCTTGGCACGCGCAACGGCGGGCGCTATCGTGCACAGGGCGGCGGCGACATCCTTGACTTCACGGCTCTCGACAACAGTTTCGACGTACTGGGTCCGGCGATCGACATGCAGTTCGGCGATTTGATCGCGGTCTATAACCTGGGTATTACAGGAGCCGATGCCTGGGCGGGCAACACGCTTGCCAATTACACGGGCGGGGCCGGCCTCACCAACACGATTTCCCTTGCCGCCAAGCCGACTCCGCCGTTCCCTCTGGCCTCGCCCGGTAACCGCTTTCAGGTCGTCGAAGGCCCGGTGACCTATGCCTGTGCGCCAAGTGCGGCGGGCGGCACCCTGACCCGCTACTGGGGCTACGCGCCGCTTCCCGGCCAGCCGACGCCGCCTGTCGGGGGCCAGAATGCATTCATGGCGACACGGGTCACCGCCTGCAATTTCATTTACGCGCCTGGGGTCAGCGAGCGGGGCGGGTTGGTGAGCATGGAGCTGGAGCTGACGCAGGCTAGCGAACGCGTGACCCTGTCCAGCGCAACCCAGGTGAGCAACCAGCCATGATCGCGCGGCGCAATCGGATTCGGGCTGACGCAGGCCAACACGGTAGCCGGCAACGGGGCTTCGTACTGCCCACCGCGATCTTCCTGCTGGTCATCCTGGCGGCGCTGGCGACATTCATGGTGACGCTGTCGCGCACCAGCCATATCAGCAGTGCGCTGGACCTTCAGGGCAGCCGTGTCTATCAGGCGGCGCGTGCCGGCATCGAGTGGGCGGCATGGCAGGTGGTTGACCCGCAAACGCTGCCAGCAACCAGTGCGACGCCATGCCCGGCTTCACCGACCACGCTGGCACCCCTTGCCGGCACCCTCGCCGCCTTTCAAGTGGTTGTCACGTGCACTCGCACCGCCTGGACCGATGGCGCGGATCCGGTCGCGATTTATCAGGTCACGTCGACAGCAACGTCGGGCGTCCCCGGGGAAGTGGATTATGTCGAGCGGCAGATCCAGGCGAGTTTTGGGAAATGAATATCATGCATATACGCTATTTGTCTTCGACGATACGCATGCGGGCCAGGTCAGGGCTGGGCAAGCTGGCTCATGTGTTTTGCACCGGCATGTTTCTGCTTGCTTCGATAACCGGCCTGGCGCATGCAGCAACCTATTCCAGTGCGTCGACAGCCTTCAGTTGGGTTGATCCTGCCACGCATGCGCACGCGGTCTGGTCCAGCGGCGCCGCCTGCAGTACAGCCTATGTAGGTGCCGCCATCGACGACGATATTACGGCGCAGCTTCCGCTGGGGTTTACTTTCAATTACGGCGGGGTGAACTACACGCAAGTGCAGATCATGAGCAACGGACGTCTGCAATTCAATAACGGATATTGCGGCTATGGCACCCAGACGGTTGGCCCGCCGCCGACCTATCCTAATCCGTACCCCAACGCCAATGTCGTCAGAACCATGCGCGTCTATGGCGCGGACCTGGATCCCACGCCGAGCGGGGCGGCAGGGGTCTGCCCGACAGCCACCTGTTATGTGAGCTACGCCACCGAGGGGACCGCACCGAATCGCCGTTTTGTGGTGACCTGGGTCAACGTTCCGGAGTGGGGATCCTCAACGCGTACCGGCAGCTTCAATCTGCAGGTCATTCTGGAAGAAGCCACCAACGAATTCGTCTACCAGTTTGGAACGAGCAGCCATCCAACGGGCGGGGCGGCCCAGATTGGCTGGCAACTGACAACGACTGACTATGAGGTCTGGTCGACGCCAGTGGTGCCGGTGGCCAATACGGCCGTGCGTTTCTACCTGCCGGCCCCGCTGGCAGAATTTCGTATGGATGAGGGAAGCTGGAGTGGCGCCGGAAGTGTGCTCAATAGCATAGCGAGCGGCACCAATGGTTCCCCTGCAGGGTTGGCGCAGACTGTCCCGGGAGGCAAGTTGTGTTATGGGGCCAATATTCCAGCCAACACCGCGACCACCACGATTGATGCGATCGACACCGGTTACGACGTGGACAGTCAAATTGGCAGCAGCGGCACCCTCACCTTCTGGTACAAGAGCAATAACGCATGGAATGGAGGGGGCAGCAATGACGCCCAGTTGTTTGACGCCTCGGTTACCAATAACCGCTGGTTTTACCTCGCCAAACAGAATGGTAATGGCCGCCTAAGCTTCAACCTCACCGATAACGCCAATAATGATTTTCAGCTCAACACGAGTAATAACTCGATTCTGGCCGGTACCTGGGTACACATCGGTGTGACCTGGAAGCTGACGCCGGTTGCGGCCAATAACCGCCTGCAAATCTTCATCAATGGTGCTCTTTCCGCATCCGTTGCGATGGGCACCACCCAGCCGTTATCAGCAGCCATCGGCAGCCTCTATGTCGGTGATAACCGCAGTGGTTTTGTCACCAATCCCGGTACGGGAAAATCGGCGGATGGCGTAATTGACGAACTCAGGATGTATAACTCCGAGGTGCCCAGTGCCGTGATCTATCGTGATTACGCTGCTACGCGCGCGTGCGGTTCGGTGGTTGTCGCGCCCTCCGGCTTTAACGCATTCGAGACAAGTACGGCTGCCGGCAGTGTGAACGGTGTGATCAAGACCAAGGTGTCTGCCAGCGCTTTTGGCCTGGATGTGGTTGCCCTCAAATCGAGCGGCGCGGCGGTCGAAAATGCATTTGTCGGCGACGTGAAACTGGAGCTTGTCGACGCGTCGAGCGCGGGAAGCTGCGGCGCGTATTCGCTGATCCGCAATCTGTGGACACTCACGTTCGCTGGTGCAAACCAGGGACGCAAGACAATGCCAGGCATCAGTGAATCCAATGCCTGGCCCAATACCCGGATACGCATGATCTATCCGGCGACCGGCCTGCCGACGTTGACGGTCTGCTCGACCGACAATTTTGCCATTCGCCCGGCAAGTTTTGGAAGTGTGGCGGTCAGCGATGCCGACAGCGCAACGGCGGGCACCACGCGTCCGCTCTATAACACCACAGCAACGGGTGGCAACGTTCACAAGGCTGGCCGGCCATTTCGCATCGCGGCAACGGCTACCAACGCGGTCGGAGCAGCCACCAGCAATTACGCAGGCACGCCGGCTGCCAGTCTGATCGGGTGCGTGTTGCCAACCTCGGGCTGTGTGCTTGGCGTGTTCTCTACCGGTGCATGGGCGAATGTTTCCGGGACGGTGACAACCACGACTGCCAGCTATTCCGAGGCAGGATCGTTTGCCCTGAAATTTGTTGATGACACGTTCGCGGCGGTGGACTTGGCTGACGGCTCCACGGCGACCGAGCGGAATATCGATTCGGCCATCTTCAGTGTTGGCCGCTTCGTGCCCGATCATTTTGATCTGACGAAAATTACTGGCGTCGACCCTATATTCAAGACATTCAACGACACCACCTGTCCGACGCGCTCGTTTACCTATATCGGCCAGCCCTTCGGCTATGTCACGCTGCCGCAGGCCACGATCA
>JBBQDI010000017.1:0-11126 GCA_038319505.1 Burkholderiales bacterium | reverse complement strand
ATGCGCGACTGGGTGGCGGACTGGACCGCGTCAAACCCGCCGTCCTTCGAAAAGCTGGCGCAGCCGCCCAGAAGCGCTGCCGACAACACAGCGATAACGAGCGTGCGAGGCGTAAAAGTATGGGGTTTCATCGTGTGTGACCTCAATGCCCGTGGTGATCATGGTGGCCCTGACCGCTTGGGTCCGACCCGCTGCTGTCTTGCTGCGCCTCGCGCAGATAGGTGAGCCAGCCGCCAATTTCGCCGACGCGCGTGTTGACTTCGCGCCAGTCTTGCAGCGGTTCGTCGCGCCAGGGTTGATAGGTACTGAAGGGCGTGGAGGCGGGCGCCTCCATCGGCATGGGCATGGTCTGGGCGGCCTGTACTGCGGGCGCAGCCAGCATCCATGCACACGCAAACGGCGCAGCCAATCTAAAACATCGTGTTCGTGCGGGTGTCGCCACGGGGCGATCAATGACATTCAACATATTGAACCTCGCTCAATAAGCGGCACATAGCCGCGATCAGAATCGGTTAAACGCGCTGACACGCAGCGCGGAACTCAAGCGAAGGAGGTTCGTGGCGGACGTTCGGGACTATCGGGGATAAAGCCGACGAAAGAGGCATCAACGTAGGGAATGACACTATGCGCGGCAGGCGCAATCGATGCTGCAGCAACAGTCTCAATCGCCAGCGCCGATGTCAGATAACACGCTGCACAATGCGTGCAGTTGTGAGATGTCGGTTGGGTGTCTGGCAATGTGGACTCATGGCAAGCGGCTATCATCTCGTCGGCCATCGCCAACCCTTGGTGCGCGGCCGACTCCTGATGCGAAAACGCGCAGCCCAGCATCGCCGCGGACGCAAACGTCTGCACCGGCAGGGCCAGCATCATCAGCAGCAGCAGGAATCTATTCAATTGAAGGCGCACGTGAACAGTTTAATCAAAAAACGGAAGCCCCCCAAGTGACACTGCGGGGCCAGTCAGGTTCCCGATCTGGCTGGGCTGCCTCATGAACGCCGCTTGCGTGGCTCGTAATGCACCACGACGCGCATGATTTCAGAATAGGGAAATTCGGCACAGCCGCCCAAATGCTCCAGACCCTGAAGCAGCGTAGCGGCCACGTCAGTCGCTTCATCGCCGACGCCATCCAGCGCGGATGCCAGCCCGCGTACCCCGCCGCACTGGGCACGGATTTCCTTGCCAAACGGCCAGGGTGCATCGGGGCCGACCTTCAGCGCGAACTGTGCATTTTCATGCAGGGCCTGATAAAACGTCAGGCAGTGCTCGCGCACTGCGGGGTCACCACAGGCAATCGCTTCGCGCTCGGCCAGGTTGATTTTGCGTGAGCGGTCGCATCTGACGCACCGCGACAGCAAGGCACGCTCGAACGGACAGCTATGCTTGATGTAAGCCTTGCGGGCCAGTTTGTATGCGTCTTCGTTGTATTCAGCCATCGAACCCCCTCAACAAGCTGCTGTGCGGGCGTGATCCATCCGTTACAAGCCAATACCCAGACAGCCAGGCTTTCACCAGTCGTCGCCTGTCAGCCGGGTATCCAGTTCGCGCTCGGCAGTGAGCGTTTCCTGCGCGGCGATTTCATTCTCGGCGAAGAACATCTTGTACTTGTCGCCGGTTTTGGGGTCGAGTGTTTTGCGCAGTGCGTTGGTATGTGCCTTGGCCTCCTTGAAGGTTGCCCACTCGCCCTGCTTTTCCAGCACTTTGAACATTCCGACGCGAAAAACATAATAGGGCATGATGGTTCCTTAGAGCATGTACAGGCAAGCTGCAACATTGGATAGCTGATTCACATACAACCCGTTCGACACGGGCTTGCTTCACGTCCGCCCCTGACTCGGACAAGGACATGCCGCCGTGACGCGTATTTTAAAGCAAGCCTGCGCCAGGCGCGCCGACATTCTGTCCGGCGCAGGCGGCGCAGCAAACGCGGACACACAACCCGGTTCAGGCCCGAATTCCATGCGAGCGTAACTTGCTGGATAATGGGCGCCGTCTCGCGCGGGCGTAGCCGAATCTGCGGCCCGCCTGCTCCTGACCCACGACTTGTATCGCCACCCTGCCTGCCCATCCGGTTCGTCAAATGAAAAAGCCGTTCGACCTCCCCGTCAAAATCCTCGCCCACGCGTTGTTTGCGTTGGCTGCGGCCTGCCTGCTGATTGTGCCGGACTATCTGTATGCGCTGGTTGCGGAAAAAGGACCGATCCTGTTTCGCCCCAACACGCTGGCCGTGCTGTTTGTCGTCTCGTTCTTGTTACTGGCTTTGCGCAGCCGGCTGGCGGTGTACGGTCTGCTGGGCCTGTTTTTCCTGCTGCAGCTGGGGCAGTTGCTGCACATCGCCTATTTCGGCACCTCGTTCGCCCCGCACGAAATCCGGATGCTGTTTGACGACCTGGGCGAAGTCAATGAATCACTGGCCGGGTTGCAGGGCCTGGTCATGCCGCCGCTGCTGATCATGCTGGCAAGCTACGCTGCACTTGGGATGCTGTTCCGTTTTTCTGCTCCTCACCGCCTGCATGTATCGCTGGCGGCCTGGCCGCTGGTGCTGGTATTGCTGGTGTTGCCCGTCAGCGCATTCAGCAGTAACCAGTCGCAACGGTTTTACCCCAATCCCAAGACCTATACGCTGGAAAACGCATTGCGGTCATTCTCGTTCTTCCTGGCGCGCGACCTGCCATCGCATCTGGGCAGCCCCAACGAACAGCACTGGAAACCCTATACACCGGAAAAATCCGGTCCGGTGGTCAGGGCGAACATCATCGTGATCATGGGCGAAAGCCTGACACCCGCGCACATGTCGCTGTTTGGCTACGGTCGCGACACCACGCCCTTGCTCGACCGCCTGCGCGGAAACCCGGATTTCATATACCAGCCCGGGATTGCGGCAGGGACGGCCACCAAGGTTTCCCTGCCGATGTTTTACAATATCACCCGCGAACCCGGCAATCTGCGCCACATTTTTCGCCAGGAGAGCAACCTGATCAAGCTGGCCCGGGCCGAAGGATTCCTGACGCATTACTACTCGACACAGACCGCCAACCTGTCGACGTTCTCGGGCATCGAGTACGCTGACAAAAGCCTGACGGCCGAGGGGTTCGAGGCTGATCTTGAGGGGCGGCGCGACGAGGCGCTGCTCGACCTGCTGAAACGCGTCGACCTGAATCAACCTAACTTCATCGTGCTGCATCAGCGCAATTCACACAGCCCCTACGACAAGAACTACCCGGCTGAATTTGCGGTATTCAACACCGCCCAGGCCGATGCCAACACCTACCGCGTCGACACCTACGACAATTCGGTGCGCTACACCGATTATTTGCTGACCAAGGTGATCAACGACCTGAAGGCACGTTCGACCCTGCCGGTCTACGTCCTGTTCACATCAGATCACGGAGAAATGCTGGGCGAGAAGGGCGGCCAGTTTGGTCACGGCATGCTGACCGAGGAAGTGGCGCGGGTGCCGTTCATCTTTTATGCCCACAACGGCGACGCGGCCCGAATTGACGCGGCCCGCAAACTGGTCAACCCGACCCATTACGAAATGGGCAAGCTGATTGCCGGACTATTGGGGTATCGCATCGACAACCCCAACGAGCAGGCGGGCGTCTACTATCTGAACGGCACCGACCTGACCGGCAGCGAGGGCTATCGGCAGGTAACGAAGTCAGGCAAAAACTGGCAATTGACGGACCCTCAGGCGTCGGTTGCTGCGGCTGACCGCTAAGCCAGCTTACCGTGACATTGCTTGTATTTCTTGCCTGATCCGCACGGACAGGGATCGTTGCGGCCGACCTTGGGGTAGGCATCGCCCGGCGTCGGTGTTCTTGAAGCTGCCGCCGCAGCTGCCTCGGCGAAGTCCTGTGCTTCATCGTACCCTTCATGCTGGTATTGCACGTTGGTCAGGTCCTCATGCAACTCTACCGCCGGCACATCCTCGGGCGCACGAATCTGCACCGTGCTGGTGATCTGGGTGACTTCCGTCTTGATCGCGGTGAGCATGCCGGAGAACAGTTCGAACGCCTCGCGCTTGTATTCCTGTTTGGGCTGTTTCTGCGCATACCCGCGCAGGTGGATGCCCTGACGCAGGTGATCCAGCGCAGACAAATGGTCGCGCCAGTTTGAATCAAGACTCTGCAGCATGATCGCACGCTCGAACTGGCGCAGACCCTCGGCGCCCACCAACACCTCTTTCTCCTGGTGGGCGGCATCGGCGGCTGCGAGAATCTTCTTGCGCAGACCCTCCTCGTTCAACGTTTTGTCTTCGTCCAGCCATTGCTGCAGCGGCAGGTCGAGTGAGAATTTCGCAGCCAGGATTTTTTCCAGACCCGCCACGTCCCACTGTTCATCCATACTGCCCGGCGCGATATACAGGTCGACGGAGTCACTCAGCACATCATTGCGCATGGCGCGAATGGTATCGCCGATGTCGGCGCTCGCCAGCAGTTCGTTGCGTTGTTCGTAGATAACCTTGCGCTGGTCGTTCGACACGTCGTCGTATTCGAGCAGTTGTTTGCGGATATCAAAGTTGCGTTGTTCAACCTTGCGTTGCGCATTTTCGATCGCGCGCGTCACCCACGGATGTTCAATCGCTTCGCCCTCCGGCATTTTCAGGCGATCCATGATCGCAGCGACGCGGTCGGATGCAAAAATACGCAGCAGCGGATCTTCCAGTGACAGGAAAAAGCGGCTGGAACCAGGATCGCCCTGGCGGCCGGAACGGCCGCGCAGCTGGTTGTCGACGCGGCGCGACTCATGGCGTTCGGTACCGATGATGTGCAGTCCACCGGCGGCCAGCACAGCGTCATGACGCGGCTGCCACTCGGCCTTGAGCACAGCGGTGCGGCTGGCTTTCTCGCTGTCGGAAAGCGCCTCGTCCTGCTTGATGGCGTCAAGCTCCTTCTGGATGCCGCCGCCCAGCACAATATCGGTGCCACGGCCCGCCATGTTGGTGGCGATGGTGATGCCACCCGACATACCGGCCTGTGCAATCACCTCGGCTTCGCGCTCATGCTGCTTGGCGTTCAGCACGTTGTGCGGCAAACCGGCTTTGGTCAGTTCCGCGGAAAGTTTTTCGTTGGCTTCAATCGACGTGGTGCCGACCAGCACTGGCTGGCCATTGGCATGGCGCTCGCGGATGTCGTTGATCACCGCCTGGTCGCGCTCGCCTCCTGATCGGTACACCTGGTCGTGCTCGTCCTTGCGGATCATCGGGCGGTGCGTCGGAATGACCACGGTTTCCAGGCCATAGATACTCTGGAATTCGAACGCTTCGGTGTCTGCCGTGCCGGTCATACCCGACAGCTTTTCATACATGCGGAAAAAATTCTGGAAGGTGATCGAAGCCAGTGTCTGATTTTCTTTCTGAATCGACACGCCTTCCTTGGCTTCCACCGCCTGGTGCAGGCCTTCCGACCAGCGGCGCCCGCTCATCAGGCGGCCGGTGAATTCGTCGACGATGACAACTTCGTCGTTTTGCACGACGTAATGCTGGTCGCGGAAGAACAGCGCATGCGCACGCAGGGCGGCGTACACATGGTGCATCAACATGATGTTGGAGGCGTCATACAGACTGCCGCCCTCGGGCAACAGGCCCATTTCGGTGAGGATCTCCTCGATCTTTTCGTGGCCCGCCTCAGACAACAACACCTGGCGCGCCTTCTCGTCGACCGAGTAATCGCCCTCGGATTCCTCGTCCGCTTGCCGGGTCAGCCGCGTGGGGATGAGATTCACCTGTTGATAAAGCGCGGTGTTTTCTTCCGACTGCCCGGATATGATCAGCGGGGTGCGCGCCTCATCGATCAGGATCGAATCAACCTCGTCGATGATGCCGTAGGACAGCGGGCGCTGCACCTTCTGGCTCATCTCGAAGACCATGTTGTCGCGCAGGTAGTCGAAGCCGTATTCGTTATTGGTGCCGTAAGTGATGTCGGCGGCGTAGGCAGCCTGCTTGGCATCGTGCGGCATCTGCGAAAGATTGATCCCGGTGGTCAGGCCGAGGAAGCCATACAAGCGGCCCATCCACTCCGCGTCGCGGCTGGCCAGGTAGTCGTTCACCGTCACCACGTGCACGCCCTTGCCCGCCAGCGCGTTCAAATACGCAGGCAATGTCGACATCAGCGTCTTGCCCTCGCCGGTACGCATCTCGGCGATCTTGCCGTCGTGCAGCACCATGCCGCCGACCATTTGCACATCAAAGTGGCGCATGCCGAGCACCCGCTTCGACGCTTCGCGCACCACCGCAAAGGCTTCAGACAAAAGCTTGTCGAGCGATTCGCCGTTTTCCAGCCGCAATCTGAACTCAGCGGTCCTGCCCGCCAGCTCGGCATCGGACAATTTCTCCATCGCCGGCTCCAGCGCATTGATCGCTTTCACCTTTTGCAGGTATTGTTTGACCAGCCGGTCATTACGGCTACCGAAGACTTTCTTGAACATGGATTGCAGCATGAGGAACCCGAAATGCCCGCAGAACGCGGAAAATCGTCGAATTTTAGCATAGCGGCACGCGCTTCCCATGACCCGCGTGTGACGCCCGCATGAGCGCCTCCAGCCTGTCCGACCTGCTCGCCAGCCAGTTGCCGCACGGCCTTGCCGTGCGCGCCCGCGCCTTGCTCAACACACAGGCCGCGCTCGAGCGTGCTCTGCCAGCGGCGATTGCCGGGCACGTCCGCGTCATGCAACTGGAAAATGGTGGGTTAAGCCTCGCCTGTGACAGCGGCGCCATCGCCAGTCGCCTGCGCCACCAAAGCGATGCATTGATAGGCCAGCTGGGCAAACAGGGGGTGCCCGTTACGGCCCTGCGTATCAGTGTCAACCCCGAATTGCTGCCGCGCTACACCCACCCGGTCGAGAAAACCGGATTGCCGCCCTCCGCACTGGACGGGCTGGCGCACCTCAATGCTGAAATTGCAGACGGTCCGCTGAAAGACGCCCTGGCGCAGCTGTTGCGGCATCACCAGAAAAAATAGGGCGTGTTAACACGCTCAGGTCTTGTCCCGTTCGGATCGGACCGGTCACGCGCTTCGCGGTTTTCGCGGTCACGCCCCGATAGATCAGGCTGGCAGGCGCTAGCGACTTTGCTTTCACCCGTTCGCCACCGCTCGCGAAAAAGAGAGTCCGAATCCGGTCAGTCTCACCAGTCTGACCAGTCGGACGAATTGCGATTGCGTAAGCTGGTCTGGTGCGCTATGCACCGGGGGCCGCGTGTTCAAACAGTATTGCTGTTGGCCGGGATATCCGGAGGCTGAATCTTCGATGCGTCCAGCCCACTGCGGATATGCAGGTCACGCTGCGGATAGGGGATGACAATGCCGGCGCTCTTGAAGGCGCGCCAGATTGCCAGATTGATGTCCGAGCGCACGCTCGCCAGACCGGACTCAGGGTCCTTGATCCATACCCGCAGTTCCAGTTCGATGCCATTGTCACCAAAGGACATGAGGCGGGTGCCGGGCTCCGGGTCGGCAAGCACCCGTGGGTTGGCCCTGGCAGCCTCGAGCAACAAGGCAAGCGCCTGTTCCGGATCGTTGTCGTAGCTGATGGAAACCGGAATCTTCAGGCGCACGTTGCGGTCGCTGAAGCTCCAGTTGATCACCTCGTTGGTGATCAACATCTCGTTGGGGATCAGCCGATCCACGCCATCGCGGTCTCTCACCACCACGTAGCGGGCGCGCAGTTCCTGTACCCAGCCAAACTTTTCACCAATGGTGATGACGTCGCCCGGGCGGATGGAACGGTCGAACAACACGATGAAGCCGCTGATGAAGTTGCTGGCGATGCGCTGCAGGCCGAAGCCGAGGCCGACGCCGAGCGCGCCGCCAAACACCGTCAGGGCGGTCAGGTCGATCCCCACCGCATCCAGCGCCAGCAGAAATGCCAGCACCAGCAAAACGAACTTGCTGAGCTTGACCAGCGCCACCTGCATGCTGGCGTTGACATGCTCGGCCTGGCTGATGCGGTTCTCGATGATGCGGGCCAGCCACAGGGCCAGCAACCACAGCAGCGCCACGGCCAGAGTCAGCTTGATGACCGCCAGCACGGAAATCCGGTTGCCCCCCACCTGCAAGGCCATATCGTCCAGGCCCGCCAGCACGGCAGGCAGCCAGCCCAGCAGATGCATCGCCACCACGATCCATACCGATGTGGCGATCAGGTTTTCCCAGGCCTTGACCAACGGGCCGGGGCGGAAAGTTTTGCGCAGGAAGTAGATGAAAATGCGTATTGTCGCCAGCGAGGTCAGCAAGGGCACAGCGAGGTTGAGCAGATGCACCGGATTGCCCTGATGCAACAGCAGGGCCCGCCCCGCCAGCACACCCACCAGCATGCTGATAGGGAACAAAAGGCGCTGCAGGGCCTTCAGGGCCAGATGCCGAACCGTATATTCCGTGCTCTTGTCCGTGCGATCCAGCAGGCCCTGACTTAACGCGCGGTGTACCAGCACGGCCCCCGTCGCCGCCAGGATCAGCACAACCACTTCCCACCAGAACAGGGGGGTCTGAATCAGGGCATACCAGGAACCGAACAGGGCTTGAAGGTCAGCGGGAAGCGTAAGGGACATGGCGTGTGTCGTACGGAAGGGTTGTTCTGCAACATACCGGACACCGGGCAAAAATAAAAATCCCCTTCAGGGTGATACTCAGGCTAACGGGCGCGTACCCGGGCTCACTCAACGTAGAAACAGACCCGGAATCAAAAATCAATACGATGCCGATACCTTCTGATGCGTTCGCTGCATCGGGTGTCGTATGCTTCGATCTCAGCGTGTCGACCCCTCTATGCACCCAAAAACCGAAATGATGGACGGTATCCCATGCGACCCTACAAACGGCTGATTGCAGTCGCCCTGTTTCTTGTCCTGTTGTTTGCGATCTTCGAACTGTCCGGACTTCGTGCCCATTTCAGTCTCGGTTTTCTGCAGCAAACCATACGCAACCACCTGGTCAGTGGGCTATTGATTTTTGTGCTGGTGTTTGCGTTGGGCAATCTTGTCCAAATACCCGGCTGGGTATTTCTTGCTGCTGCCGTGCTGACACTGGGCCAGGTATGGGGCGGGGTGGTCACCTATGTCGCCGCGTGTATCTCGTGCGTTGTCACCTTCTTCACCATTCGATTTGTGGGCGGCGACGCGCTGCGACAACTGGATAGCAAAATAGCCGTCAGATTGCTGCACCGTCTGGATGCGCATCCGGTCAAAAGCATCCTGCTGCTGCGGATGCTGTTCCAGACCGTCCCCGCGCTCAACTACACCCTGGCCATGAGCGGCGTCCGCTTTCGCGCCTACCTGATCGGTACGCTACTTGGCCTGCCGCTCCCCATCGCCGTGTACTGCGTGTTTTTCGATTCGCTGGCCAAGGCCTTGAAAATCGTTTGATTTGAAGTGTAGGAATGGGCGGATCAGCCTGAGCGTTTTAACAGGAGGGGGCGTCAACGCAGACACCCTACACCGGGCGGTTTTCTGGTTCGGGCCAATGTTAGAGCGGGATGGTGGAATGGACATCAAAAGCCATCAAAGCCGAACCCTTTTCACGTTATACGAATACAGGTTGATCAAGCCAGAACCCGGCAATCAATCCTCTCCTCAAGGTTGTCGGAAAAATTTACATATTTCTACGCCAATCCGACCGCAGCCTGCCAAACAAATTTTAACTTGTTGATATTATTTAATTTGTTTCACGCCACAAGATCTGGCACAACAAATGCTTAACCTTGTTTGAGGCAGGGGTAGGGCTGATCGATACGGTTTCAACCGTTACATTTTGGTTTCCTGCCCTTCGATTCAAGCCACAACATTTTTTATTTAAGCGGAGGTAACACCATGAAAAAATCACTCGTCCTAACTGCTCTGGCCATTTCGGTGAGCTTTTTCTCCGGAATTGCCAATTCCGCGGTCATTTCCATTGTCGGAGACCGTAGTGAACTTGACACAATCGAAACAGGGTTCAACGCTTTCGGCGATACGGTTACTCGCTATAACACCGGCTGGAGTGCGCTGACCAGCGCGCAGCTGAATGCGATTTTTTCCTCTGACGTGGTTTGGGAGGGCGACATCTTTAACCCGATTTCGAGTGATGTTCAAACCCGCATGATCAACTTTGTAAGTGGTAACGGGGGGTTGTTTCTGACGGCCGAACGGCCTTGCTGTGATACGCACAACGATGATATCCAAATTGTGGGACGCACCCTGACAGGCGATACCGGGCTTCTGATCGGAAATCTTGGTATTGATCTGTTTGGTCACCAGTTTTCCAATAGCCCCACGACCATTCTGACCAGCCCCAATGACATTCGTGGCCAGGCGGCCCAGCATAACGGTCCTGGCAGGGTTGAGCCTACTGGTGGCGTGCTAAGCGATGCCTGCTTCATCGGCTCGGACTCCCCGCAAATCTGTACGGCCGCAGCGTGGGGACCGGACGTTTTGGTTGGCAACATGGGACGACTTGTTATTTATGGCGACGTCAACAGCCAACCTTCCCTGGTAGACAACTTTAATGGCGACCAGTTTGAAAACATTCGGCAATTCTTGATTGCCGGGTTTACGGGCGGTGGCGATGTTTGTATTGCCAATCCGAATCTCCCCGGCTGCCAGGCTCCTGGCAATAACGTTCCTGAACCGGCTTCGCTCGCCTTGCTGGGCATCGGCCTTATGGGCCTGGGTGCCATGCGCCGCAAAAAACGTGTTTGATCAAGCACGACATTGAGTAAAAACGGCGGCCTTAGGCCGCCGTTTTTTATTTCCCGTATACCATTTTCATGGCGCTTTGCCCGTCGCCATACCGACCACCAACCAGCCCAAAGCACCTAAGCGCCTGACTTCAAAACCCCCTGGTGTGAGCAGAATTCTGATGGCGCGAAGCTGAACATCCGGCATTCCAGCGCCACTGCAGTGTGTTGTTGCGTGCGTAACCAAATTCAAAGAGTTGGGAGGCACCGATGATGGGCCAGTCTGGGTCGGTCCATCACAATTTCAGAACAGTTCGACCGAACCGCTGATATGTTCATCGGGCGTGATTTCACCACTGTTGACCAGCCCGCGATAATCACAAACCTGATTGCGGCCATGCTCCTTGGCGTAGTAAAGCGCCTTGTCTGCCTCCTCAAACACATGGGGCGGCAATACCTGATCAATGATCGGTGTA
>JBBQDI010000016.1:0-11176 GCA_038319505.1 Burkholderiales bacterium | reverse complement strand
GCTTCAAACTTGTCCCAGGTTTCGATCCACTTGGCGGTATCGGTGTCCTCGAAGATCGGCAGCATGCGGATATGGAAAGCGGTATCTCCTGCGATCACCAGTTTTTGCGCGGGCAGCCACACCATGGTGTCGCCATGGCTGTGCGAGGAGCCCAGGTGCAGAATCTGCAAGTTCCAGCTACCCATCTTCAGCTCAAGTTTGTCGTCATAGAGTTTGTCCGACATGACGAATTCGGTTTTGAACGCCTTGTCGCGCGCGCGGCTGCGCATCGTCTCCAGCACGTCATAGCCGGTCTTTTCCATCTCGTTTGCGGTTTCGCGATTGGCGATGATGGTGGCGCCCTGTTCCTTCCAGTATTTGGAACCGAGCATGGCGTGGCCCTGGCTGTTTTCCAGCACCACGTATTTCACCGGCTGTTTTGTGCGCTTCTTGATCTCTTCGTGCAGGCTTTGCGCCAGCAGGTAGTTGTCGCCCGCATTCACCACCAGCACGCCATCGTCGGTGATGACAAAAGACAGGTTGTTGTTGTGGCCGGAGTTCTCATACGTGCCCGGCGCGGTGGCGCCAATGGCCGACCACACGCCCGGAATGACTTCCTGCGGCAGGTCGTAGAGAAACGATGCTGGAACCTTGTCGAATTGCTGGATCGGCAGGCCGGCTCGCTTCCAGTTGACGAAACCGTCGCGGTAATTTTTCACGTTCTTGTAGCCGAGCCTGATCAGCGTGTCGGCGGCCAGCGGACTGCGCTGGCTGACGCCGCAATAGACGACGATGGGCGTGGCCTTGTCCGACACCCTGGCCTCGATCTGGTACTCAAGCAACCCGCGATCGATATTGAAAAAAAGCGGTGCATCGATGTAACCCGACAGGCCCAACTCGGCCGGAGAACGCACATCGATGACGACGGTTGTCGGCTGCGCCTTCAGTTGCGCCAGCAAACCCGCCGTATCGAGCTGCGGCACGCGTTTGTTTACTGCATCGAGCTGACGTTGCGCGCTCTGGGTGATCGAAGGCGCCTCGGGCGGAGGAACGACGATGGCAGACAGATTTTGCGCGTGCGCAGAGGCGGCGAGGCAGCACGCAATCAAGATGGAACGCAGCAGGCAGGTCATTTGCGGTCTCCCGAACAGGACTACCGCTTGATTCTACGCCGGTGCATCTCCGGACGATTCATGCCGGTGCGTATCGCTGCGCGATGCCGCCCAGTGTGGCAACAGGTATCGACGCCAGGCCAGCCATACGATAAGCGAGCCAAGCAGCACACCGGCCAGCACGTCCGACATGTGGTGGCTCCCCAGCACCACCCGCGACAGCGCCACGCCGAACGCCAGCAGCATCGCCACCACGCCAGCACTGCGCGACCGCACGAACAGCGCAACGAACAGCGCACTGACGATCAGGTCTGTCGCGTGGCCGGAAGGAAAGGAATGGTAGGCACCGTGAAAATTGGGGCCGGCACAGAATGCGTCGCCAACCGTTTCAGCGCCCGGACGCGGTCGTCCGCAGCCTATCTTGATCATCCGCACCAGGATGAACGAACCAAAAATTTGTGCATACAGATAGGCCAGGCCTATCTGCCGCAAATGCTGTTCGCCGCGCATCAGCCCACGTGCCAGAACACCGAGGAAAAACAGGTAGAACCCCACCATGCCCCAGTCCGACAAAAAGCTGGAGACAAAGCGCCAGCGGGTATTGAATGGCGGCACGGCAAGCCAGCGGGCGAATCCGGCATCGCCCATTTGCAGCCAGACCAGGCTGACGCCCAGCCAGGCCACGGCAAGCGCGGCAAGCACGCGAATCAATCGCGCTTCAACGAGCGCAGGCGTGGAGAACATGATAAGTCTTCAATTCGAGCACAAAGGTGCGCCGCTCGGCACAGCTTGCCGGGTCAATGCCGGAATTTTGCACGTCGTCGTCCTTGACGACAATGAAACCATCGGGATGTACGCGCTGCCAGGCAGATGCATCGCCCGAAATCTCGTCGAAGCGGCGCCCAGCGTAAACGTTGAGGATACCGCGCGTGACATTGACCACGCCGACCGGCGTAGTGGGCGCAGCGTGCGCGGCCAGATACGCCCCCAGCGCGCGCGGTGAATAAAACGGATCAAACGCACGCGCCAGCACCCCGAACAACAGCACATTAACCATCACCGCCAGCACCAGCCAGCCCCGGAGCCAGGTGCGCCCGTTGCAGCCGGCGAGCGCAAGCCCGACAAATGCCAGTAGCGCAAACCCGGCCGCTGCCAGCTCCACACCGTCGCGCGCCATGACCAGTTTGCCGCCCGCAGCCCACGCGAGTGCGATGGCCAGCGCGCCAAAAAAAAGCGGCGGCGGATACGCGACCCACCACGGCATGAGCACACGCCGGTTGAGTGTCGCGGCGGCGATCCCCCCCGCCAGAGCAAGGCCGGGCAAGAGGGGTTGCAGATAAATGAACAGCTTGCCCGACACCAGCGACAACACAAGCAAGGGCGGCAGCGTAAAGCTCACCACCGCACGCCATGACATGCCGCGCCGCCGGTGCAGCCGCCACATGCCGGCGCCGACGAGACCACTCCACGGCATCAACAAAAATGGCAGCAGGGCAACATAGAAATACATCGGCTCGCGATGGCTCCACGATTTCACCGCGCGCCCCAGCAGCTGCTCGCGCCACACGGTTTCAAGGTAATCGCCATATCCCGTTACCAGCGCGGCAGCAATCCAGACTGCCACCAGCGCAACAAGCCCGGCGAGTCCGGCGAACGGACGCAGACGGCGCCCCATGCCGGCGCCTTCTTCCCATGTCAGCCAGACGATTGCGGGCAGCAGCGTGAACGCCAGCCCGACCGGGCCTTTGATCGCCACCGTCAGCGCCGTGCAGCCCCAAAATACCAGCAGACTGGCTGTGCCGCCGCCGGCTCGGCGCCGTAGCAGCGCATCCCACGCGAACACCGCAGCAGCCGTAAGCGCCATGTCCATGCGAAAAATGTGGCCGACAATCTGCGTCAGCAGCATGCTCAAAAACAGCGCGCTGCTCCAGAATGCCGCATCGCGTCCGGCAAGCTGGTTCGCCACCCGCCACACGCCGAACGTCGCCGCCAGCGTCGACAACACACTGACCAGTCGAAACGCCAGGTCACCGTGACCGACCACGCCCCCCATCGCCGCAACCAGCCAGAAATACAGCGGCGGCTTGTCGGGATAGGGATAGCCGTTGAGATGCGGGATCAGCCAATGGCCGTCAGCGAGCATTTCGCGCACCACTTCGCCGTAACGCGCTTCGTCCTGTACCCACAGGCCACGCGGCAATATCAGGTCAACCGAATACAACGCGATGAACAAGGCCAGCAGAATGAGGAGCGGGTGCCACCGGCGTGCGGATGTGGGCATGCGAAACGGTGCGCCTGGCGCACCTGCGAAGCGAATCAAGTAATTTACCACGCGCAAGCGCTGGCTGACATCAGGGACAAAAGGGGTCCCTCAGGCGGCGTCGCCGACGAAGGGATTCTCGCGGCGCTCGTGTCCAAAGGTGGACATGGCGCCGTGCCCGGGCACAAAGCGTACGTCATCGCCCAGCGGAAACAGCTTGTCGCGGATAGCCGCTATCAGTGCAGCGTGATCGCCACGTGGAAAGTCGGTGCGGCCGATTGATCCCTTGAACAGCACATCGCCAACGAAAGCGAGTCGCGCCTCGGGCTGAACAAACACGATATGGCCGGGGGTGTGGCCAGGGCAGTGCAATACGTCGAAACGTAGACTGCCGACTTCGACGCTGTCGCCATCACCCAGCCACTGGTCCGGCGTGAACACCACCGCAGGCGGAAAACCAAACAACTCAGCCTGATACGGCAGCAAGTCGAGCCAGAACTGCTCCTCGCGCTGCGGGCCAATAATGGGAATGCCCTGCGACTCGCGCAATTCCGCCGCGGCACCGACGTGGTCGAGATGGCCGTGGGTCAACAAGATCTTTTCCAGCTGCAATCCGCGCTGTGCCACTTCGGCCAGCAGGCGTTCGGCTTCACCACCGGGATCGATCAGTGCTGCGCGGCCATCGGCATCCCACACAAGCGAGCAGTTTTGTTGATACGGGGTAACGGGGAGAATGGTAAATTCCATAAAGTCATTATCGCGCCACGACCACAATCGACCAATCGCCATGTCCGCACCCGACGCCCTGCTGCTGATTTCCACCCACTGCCCCCACTGCCCGGCCATGCTGTCGTCTCTTGCCGACCTGGTGAAGATGGGTATTATTGGTCGGTTCGAAGCAGTCAATCTGGAACAGCATCCCGAAGTAGGGCAAGCACTCGGCGTGCGTTCGGTGCCGTGGCTGCGGCTTGGGAAAATCGAACTCGCCGGGGTGCACAGCAAAGCCGAACTCACCGACTGGGCCGCCAAAGCCGATAGCGAAGCGGGCATGGCCGACTACTTTCACATGCTGCTGAAAGAGGGCCAGCTACCCAAGGCCCAGGCGCTGATCGAAGCTGACCCCACCCTGCTGTCCGCCATACTGCCCATCGTCGGAAACATCGACGCCAGTCTGAATGTGCGGCTGGGTGCAGGCGTGCTGCTGGAAAACTTTACCAACGACGGCCCCCTGCGCGCGCTGCTGCCACGCCTGGGCGAACTGTCACAGCATAGCGATGCGCGGATTCGGGCCGATGCCTGCCACTATCTCGGGCTCACCGGTGACACGGCGGCCAAACCGTGGCTGGAAGCACGGCGGGGCGACGATGACACGGATGTACGCGAGATCGCGGCGGAGAGCCTGGAAAGCCTGTCTTCAGCGAAGTAACCTTAGGCTGGCTCGACTCCGCCTTCAGTGCTATAGTTTTAAACATACCGCCCGGGCTTTGGCCCGGGCGGTTTTCGTTTTTCAGACTTGCTTCAGGAGACCTTCATGGAAATCACGACCCGACCCGCCCTCACCGTATCCGAACGCGACCTGGATCGCCTCGAAACCATGCTCGCCTGCCTGCCAAGCAACCAACCTGGTTTAGAGGCACTGCGCGAAGAGCTTGATCGCGCGCAGATTGCCCGCTCCGAAGCGATGCCACCCAACGTCGTGACGATGAACTCACGCATCCGTTTCGTACTTGAACCGGCAGGCCGGGAAGTCGAGATGACCCTGGTGTATCCACGCGATTTCACCGGCCGCCCGGATCAGCTGTCGGTGGCCGCACCGGCGGGGATCGCCATTCTGGGCCTTGCGGTTGGCCAGCACATCGAATGGTGTGTGCCAGGCGGTCAAATCGTACGCGCACGCATCCTGGACATTCCCTTCCAACCCGAACGTTCAGGCGACTACATGCTCTGAGTCTGCCTGTTCTCGATGTCACTTCCCACTGCCTATCTCAGTGTCATCCTGATCTGGTCCACCACACCGCTGGCGATTCAGTGGAGCGCGCAGGGCGCCAGTTTCAGCTTTGCGGTGATGTCGCGCATGGCGATCGGGCTGGCGATCTGCCTGCTGCTGCTGCGTGTGACCCGCACCGAATTCCCCTTCACCCCGGCGGCGCGACAGCTGTATGCGATCAGTGGCCTGTCGATGTTTGTGGCGATGCTGCTCACCTATTGGGGGGCGCTGCACATTCCGTCGGGGCTGATTTCGGTCATCTATGGGTTATCTCCCCTGGTCACCGGCCTGTTCGCCGCAGTGTGGCTGAGTGAATACACGCTCACGCGGATGCGCCTGGTTGGACTGGCACTCGGCCTGACCGGACTGTGGGTGATCTTCGGCCAGCCGTGGCCGGGTGGCGACCACGGCACGCTCGGCACCCTTGCCGTGGTAAGCGGCATGGTTGCGCAGGCGTTGGGGCTGGTGTGGATCAAACGGCTGAACCTGCGCATCTCCGCGCTCGCCATCACCACCGGTTCGCTCAGCGTGGCGGTGCCCTGCTTTGTGCTGGCCTGGGTGATCGCCGATTCGGCGCAGGTGCCGCCCGACATCGCGCCGCGCGCCAGCGCCGCCATCGTGTATCTCGGCGTGCTGGGCTCGGTGGTGGGGTTCACCCTGTATTACTACCTGATCAAGCATCTTGACGCGGGACGCATTGCCCTGATCACGTTGATCACGCCCGTCACCGCGTTGCTATTGGGGCAAACGCTCAACGCCGAATTCATCCCGGCAACGGGCTGGATCGGCATCACGCTGATCGGCGCGGGCTTGTTGTTGTATGAATGGCAGGCGCTACGGCAATTGCGCCCGCGCCCTATTTCTTGAACAAGTCGTCGAGCAAAGCGGGCGGAGCGGGTTGGTCGGCTGCGTCAGCGGATGGATCCAGGCTAGGCTTGCCGGCAAAAAGGGCATCGAGCGCGCTAAGGCTGGCCTGCGCCATCGCCGCACCGCCGCCCTGATAGGCCTCGAGCCGCGGCACAAACCAGCCGCAATCGTTAACGCGCGTCTTGTCGGCAACCCGGTCGGCCGCCAGTTCGCGGCACTGACCGGAACGATGCGCATCAAAGTGGCGGCACAAGCGACACACATGCAGGTCGGTGCGGCAACTGGGGCACGTATCCATGCGCGACAGCGGCAGCAACTTGCCGGCCAGACTGGCGCCGCATTTCCAGCAGACCAGGCTCATCAGGCGGAAGAATCCTGGCTGGGGCGTTCTGGTTCACGCAAGGCGTGATATGCCAGATCGGCCAGCGCGAGGTGTTTCAAGGCGCGTTCGTGGGTGGCCTCCAGCACCACCGGCGGCGCCACGCCATCTTCTGCAGCCCCTAACCAGTGCGTGGCGCACATGCACCAGCGGTCACCCGCTTGCAAACCGGGGAAGTCGTATTCCGGAACGGCGGTGACCAGGTCGTTGCCCCGGCTGAGCGAATACTGCAGGAACGCGTCCGTGATCTGCACGCAGACGGTGTGGCTGCCCAGATCCTCCGGCCCGGTATGGCAGAGACCGTCGCGTACAAAACCGGTCATCGGCGACACGCTGCAAACCTGCAGCAGACCCCCCAATACATTGCGCGCGTCACTCACATGCGTCTCCTGAACAGGGTGGGTCCTGCTCGGAAAAGGTCGGCGCGGGCACCTGCACCAGCTTGCCGGCAGCCGCAGCGGCTGCATGCGTTCGCTCGACGTGTGCCCGCACACTGGGTGCAGGATAACCGTCAACCGGCAACTGATGCAGGGCCTGATACACCCGGATGGCCAATTGCGTGTGTGGACCGAGCAGGCCATCTGCCGTACCAGCATCAAACCCCATTTCGTTTAATGCCTGCTGCATGGTTTTAAGTTGCTCTGTGCTGAGCGCGCCTGATTCGCCCCCCTGCGTGACCAGTGGGCGCCCGCCTGCCACCTGGTGCGCCAGCTGCGCCACGGCCAGGGCGTAATTCACCGAACGGTTCCAACGCATCACCACATCAAAGTTATCGAACACCATGAAAGCCGGCCCCTCCCACCCCTGCGGCAGCACGATCGCGGCGCGGCCTTCCACGGTCGGCAGTGCCGTCGCATCTGCCGCCGTTACACCAAGCGCCGTCCATTCTGTCACCGGCAGTCGATGAGAAATCCGGGCCTGCCGCCAGTCGAAGTGTTCCGGCAAACGCACTTCCAGCGCGACCGGTTCATGTGCGTGCCACCCTGCGCGTTGCAGATAGTGCGCCGCCGAATTCATGGCGTCGGGGATCGATTGCCACACATCGATGCGGCCATCGCCATCGCCATCCACGGCATAGGCACGGAAGGTCGACGGCATGAACTGCATTTGACCCATGGCGCCGGCCCACGACCCCTTCATGTTGGCCGCACTGACATGCCCGGCGTCGATAATGCGCAGCGCGTCGAGCAACTGGCTGCGAAAAAAACCACTGCGGCGACCATCAAAGGCAAGCGTCGCCAGGCTGGCCGGAACATTGTGGCTGCCAAGCGTGGTGCCATAGTTGGTTTCCAGACCCCAGAACGCGACCAGCACAGCCTTGGGAACGGCGTATTTCTGTTCGACCGCATCCAGCAGGGCAGCCTGTTCCTGCAGCAGGGATTGGCCGCGTGCAACCCGAGCCTCGGTGACACGCCGCCCCAGATAGTCGGCAAAGGTTTGCAGGAATTCGGGCTGGCGACGGTCAAGGTCGATCACGCGCTCGGTGGGGGCAATGCCGGTGAGCGCGGCGTCGAGCGTGGCCTGAGAAATACCCTGCGCCGCAGCTTCCTGGCGAAAGGCCGCGAGCCAGCTGTCGAAACCGCTCTGCGCGTGCACGGGAAAGGCTGCCAGCGTGGCCAGCAGCAGAAAAATTTTAAGCATGTTTTTGTAACCAGTATTCCAGAAGGGCCAGGTGCCACAGCTTGCTGCCCTGAATGCGGGTGTGATGCTGTTCGGGTGCATCCAGCAGCTTGTTCACATAGGCACGATGGTACAGGCCTCGCTCGCGGCAGGCCTGCGAATTCAAAATGTCCTGCATGAAGCTCAAAAATTCTCCCCGTACAAATTTAAGCGCAGGGACCGGGAAATAGCCTTTTTTGCGGTCGATCACGGCATCAGGCACCAGCCCGCGGGCGATGGTTTTCAGCACATGCTTGCCCCCGGACGCCAGCTTCAGCGCGGGTGGCATCGACGCCGCCAGTTCCACCAGCTGGTGATCAAGAAAAGGCACGCGCGCTTCCAGTCCCCACGCCATGGTCATGTTGTCGACCCGCTTCACCGGATCGTCGGTGATGAGCATGGTCGTGTCCATGCGCAATACCTGATCGATGAATTCATCGGCAAAAGGTTCCGCCAGATGCGCAGCGATGGTTTCCGCGGTGTAATCCGGCCCGTGATACGCGGGCATCGCCATCTCGAGAAACTCGTCGTGGTCGCGGTCAAAGTAATGGCGGCGGAAGCGATCGAGCGGCGAGCCGGCGCTTTCCGCCGCCATCCGCGGGTACCAGAAATAGCCGCCGAACACTTCGTCCGCACCCTGCCCGCTTTGCACCACTTTCACCGTTTTGCTGACCTGCTCGGACAACAGATAAAACGCCACCGCGTCCTGCGCAAACATCGGCTCGCTCATGGCGTCGACCGCTTCGGGCAAGCGCTGCAGCACGTCCGAATTGGGAATCAGAAATTTGTGATGACGCGTGCCGTACATGGCCGCCACCGGGTCGGAGTATTCGAATTCGTTGCCGCGTTCTTCCGGCTGGTCCTCGAAGCCCACCGAAAACGTCATCAGATCGGGCACGCCCTGCTCGGCCAGCAGGGCCACCAGCAGGCTCGAATCGAGCCCGCCGGAGAGCAGCACGCCGACTTTCACGTCGGCAATCTCGATGCGTTTTTTGACTGCCTGGCGCAGGCTTTCGTGAATGACTTCGGTCCATTCGGCCTCGGTTCTGGGTTGTTCCGGGCGCTGCGCCTTCAGCGACCAGTATTTTTTATGGCTGAGCTCGCCGCGCTGGTTCACTGTCAGCGTGGTGCCCGGTGCGAGTTTGCGAATGCCGTTGTATATCGTGCGCGGCGCAGGCACCACCGCATGCAGGGTAAACAGGTGATGCAGCGCGACGGCATCCACACCGGTGTCGATGCCGCCGGCTGCAAGCAAAGCCTGCGGTGTCGAGGCGAAGCGGAAATGCTGCCGGTCTTCGCTGTAGTACAGCGGCTTGATGCCGAGGCGGTCGCGTGCCAGAAACAGCACCGCGCGATTCCAGATGGCGAACGCGAACATGCCATGCAGACGCTCGACGCAGGCCTCGCCCCACTCCAGCCAGGCGCGCAGGATGACTTCGGTATCGCCATCGGAATGAAAAACGTGACCGCGCGTGGTCAGTTCGGCGCGCAATTCCGGGTAGTTGTAGATGGTGCCGTTAAACACCAGCGTGGTGCCGGTGGTGGCATCGATCATCGGCTGGCGTGAGCGCGGCGACAGGTCGATGATCGCCAGCCGCCGGTGGCCCAGGCGCACCGGCCCATCGGCATGCTGGCCTTCGGCATCGGGCCCGCGCCGTGCCAGTTTTGCCAGCATCCTCGCCATCGCTGTCTCATCAGGCGCGCTGCCGTCGAAGCGTAATTCACCTGCTATGCCACACATGTCACTGCCCTTTTCATGCCACCAGTGGCGGCTCGTCCATCAACGCAATTTGCTCGCGCAATTCGAGGATGCGTGCCTGCCAATACAGCTGGGTATTGAACCACGGAAACGCGGCGGGGAAAGCCGGGTCGTCCCAGCGCCGCGCCAGCCAGGCTGCGTAGTGAATCAGCCTCAAGGTTCTGAGTGCTTCGACCAGATGCAGTTCACGCGGATCGAATTCGGCGAAATCCTCGTAGCCCGTCAGGATTTCGGTTATTTGCGCCTGCTGCTCTTCACGCTCTCCGGACAGCAACATCCACAGATCCTGCACCGCCGGCCCCATGCGGCTGTCATCGAAATCGACAAAGTGCGGCCCGTCGCTGGTCCACAGCACGTTGCCGGCGTGGCAGTCGCCGTGCAGGCGGATGGCCCGCACGGCACCGGCGCGTTCGTAACAGTGCGCCACGTTTGCGAGGGCATGTTCGACCACGCTGTCCCACGCGGCGACGAGATCAGCCGGCAGCCAGTTTCCGCTGCGCAGAAAATCGCGCGACGCGAAACCGAACGTTTCAAGGTTAAGTGTCGGACGCTGCGAAAAGTCTGCCAGCGCGCCCACCGCATGAATTCGCCCCATGAAACGTCCCATCCATTGCAGGGTGTCGGCGCGGTCGAATTCCGGCATGCGCCCGCCCTGCTTGGGATAGACCGCAAAACGGAAGTCCGCATGAAGGTGCAGGGTGGCGCCGTTCAATTCCAACGGGGCGACCACCGGGATTTCGCGGGCAGCCAATTCAGTGGTGTATGCGTGTTCCTCCAGTATGGCAGCGTCGCTCCAGCGCTCGGGGCGATAGAACTTGACCACCACTGGGGTCGCGTCCTCGACGCCCATCTGGTAGACGCGGTTTTCATAGCTGTTCAGCGCCAGCAGACGGCCATCGGCTTTGAAGCCGGTGGAGTCGAGTGCATCAAGCGCGCAGTCAGGCGTGAGGGCAGAGTAAGGGTGAGACGAATTCATTTTGGGCGCCGGCGGGGCGATAAAGTAGCTATGCTCAACAACGCGAGCAAATACAGATGATGCCTCAACTTCCTGTTCAATTACTTCGTCATGGGCAAGATCGCAGCCGATCTGAAGCACATTCCCGAGAGCCTGAAGAGGCGCGCTCACCATGCAGCACGGCGGTGGCGTGGGCTACGATTCCCACCCCGCGACGAA
>JBBQDI010000015.1:0-11215 GCA_038319505.1 Burkholderiales bacterium | reverse complement strand
ACCGTGGCCGACTTGATTTCAATCAGCGTGGCCGTTTCGAACCAGGGTGAATTGTCCAAGTTGCGCATCAGGGTGGAAACGCGTGCACTCGACTGGGTGTAGCCACTGATGGTGACGATGTCACCTGCCTGCTGGAAAGACTTAAGGTAAAGCCCTTCGGGCAATATGCGAATCATCTGATCAAACAGGTGAACGACTTCAGTACGGTTGGATTGCAGGGTTTCAACAACCTGTTTGCGTTCCAGCAAGGCCTGCGTCTGTTCGCGAATTTTCTTGATTTCGCCAATCTGTCCATCGAGCGTGGTGATTTCCTGTTCGAGGAAAGCATTGCGGGCTTCCTGCGTCGACTGGCGTGCAGCAATCAGGGTGTGCCCCAGAACAACGACAACAATGCCTGCTGCGACAGCAATGCCCAACAGAATAGTGAACTGACGCCGCCGTGAGGCGCGCGCAATTTCGCGGTGGGGGAGGAGGTTAATGCGGATCATTGGGGGTCGAACCTCCGCATGGCTAGGCCGCAAGCGACAAACAGGGAAGGCGCATCGGCTGTTAACGCCTGTGGCCGGATTTTGGGGCCGACTGCCATGTTGGCAAACGGGTTGACGACCATGGTCGGCATGCTGGTGCGCTGGGCAACCACTTCATCGATGCCGGGAATCATGGCCCCGCCACCAGCCAACAGGATCTGATCGATCTTGTGATACTGGGTGGACGTGGTGAACAACTGCAGGGCACGGCCAATTTCCATTGCCAGGGTTTCACTGTAGGGCTGCAACACTTCCATGTCATAGCTTTCGGGCAGCGTGCCCTTGCGCTTGGCATTTTCAGCTTCATCGCTGGTCATGCCATAGCGGCGTGATATTTCATTGTTGAGCTGGTTGCCGCCAAAGCCATGTTCGCGCAAATAAACTGACTCGTTGTCATGAAGAATGTTGATATGCATGTTTTGCGCACCTACATCAATGATTGCCACGGTCTGGCCGGCGCCACTGCTCGGCAGCAGGTGGGCAATTTGCTCGTACGCTGTTTGCGTGGCATAGGACTCGACATCCATGATGTACGCAGTAAGACCAGCCGCCTCGGCTACAGCCACACGATCTTCGACCTTCTCCTTGCGCGCGGCGGCAAGCAAAATCTGCACGTCGTCCGGGCTGCCTGGAGAAGGCCCGAGGACCTGAAAATCCAGATTCACTTCGTCCAGCGAGAATGGGATAACCTGATTGGCTTCAGCTTCCACCTGATTTTCAAGATCAATCCCTTTCAGGCTGGCCGGCACCAAAATCTTTTTGGTGATCACCGCCGATGAAGGCAATGCAAGGGCCACGTTCTTGACACGCGTACCCAGATTTTTCCAGGCGGTGCGCAACGTATCAGCCACTTGATCAAGGTTGGCAATATTGCCATCCGTCACCGCATCCCTTGGCAAGGGCTCGATAACATAGCGTTCTATCCGCAGCATTCCTTTACCGGCATCAGACAACTCAACCAGCTTGACCGCAGTCGTGCTGATGTCGAGCCCGATGATGGGCAAACCTTTGGCGGACAGCCAGTCCATATTAATATTCAGGTGCAAGAGTTTTCCTTTACGCTTCTGTGAGTTGGCGCTTTTTCTTAATTATTATTTTTAGATGCTAGCAACAACACACGGTTTTTAACAGTTTTTTTCTCGCCACACCACAAGAGTTGGACAATTGTGTCCAATTTCCAACACCACTAACGCCTATAATCGCCGGAAACTTTAGGCATGCTTTACAAGGAATCTGATGTTTTCCAAATGGTGGCATTACGCATTGGCACTCATTGTCAGCCTCGGCGTGGTCGGCACAGCGCTGGCCGGGCTGGCTGCAGCCCTGATTTACCCCAACCTGCCTCCGCTTGAGGCACTGACCGACTACAAACCCAAACTGCCGCTCCGGATATACACGGCCGATGGCGCACTGATCGGTGAATTCGGCGAGGAGCGTCGCGCCTTCATCGCCATTGATCAGGTGCCGGAATACATGAAACAGGCGATTATTGCCGCCGAAGATGAGCGCTTCTACAGCCACGGGGGGGTGGACACGCTGGGAATATTGCGCGCAGCCGTGTCGAATTTGATGTCCGGCGGTGCCAAAGAGGGCGCATCGACCATCACCATGCAGGTGGCACGCAATTTTTTCCTGTCGAATGAGAAAACCCTCAGCCGCAAACTGTCCGAAGCCATGCTGGCGATCAAGATCGAACACAGTCTATCCAAGGACAAAATCCTCGAGCTGTATCTCAACCAGATTTATCTGGGGCAGCGTGCCTATGGATTTGAAGCCGCAGCGCGCACTTACTTCGGCAAGCCGATGCGCGAGCTGTCTTTAGCGGAGTTTGCCATGCTGGCTGGGTTGCCTAAGGCGCCATCGCGCTACAACCCGGTGGTCAATTTCCCGCGCGCCAAGTCCCGTCAGGAATATGTGCTGGGGCGGATGCGCACACTCAAATTCATCGACCAGCCAACCTGGCAAGCCGCCGTCAAGCAGAAACTGGTGATCCACCAGGCGCGGCGCCAGACTACTCTGGTTGCCGATTACGCTTCCGAAATGGTACGCCAGTCGCTGTTCGAAAAATACGGCGAATCGATCTACAGCTCGGGATACAAGGTCGTCACCACATTGCTGAAGGCCCAGCAGGCTGCAGCCAATCTGGCCGTGTGGCAGGGCGTTGCTGATTACGATATCCGCCACGGTTATCGTGGACCCGAAAAACAAATCAGTCTGCCCACCAGCAAAACCGAACGTGCAACTGCGATCGACGATGCACTGGATGACCTTGCATCGGTCAGCGACATGCAGCCCGCCATCGTCGTGAGTGCCAACCCCAAATTGATCCGTGCACAACTGCGGGACGGCACGGTAGTCGAGATTTCCGGCAATTCGCTCACGTGGGTAGCCAACTGGGCTGGCAGCAAAAAAGGCCGGCAGCTCGAGCCCGGGGCCGTTGTGCGTGTGCAGGCGGTGGGCAGCAAACCGTCCTGGCGGTTAACGCAACTACCCGAGGTTGAGGCCACACTCGTTGCCCTGAACCCGAATGACGGTGCCATTACCGCGCTGGTCGGCGGGTTTGATTTCAGCCGCAACAAGTTCAACCATGTGACACAGGCATGGCGCCAACCGGGGTCGAGCTTCAAACCATTCATCTATTCAGCTGCGCTGGAAAAAGGCTATACCCCCGCGACCATGATCGACAATGAGCCGTTGTCATTGCCCGCCGATGAAACGGGCAGCACCGTCTGGGAGCCCCAAAACTACGACGGCAACACCAGCGGCCCCGTGCGCATGCGAACCGCCCTGACCAAATCGCTCAACCTGGTATCGGTACGCATCCTTCAGGGGATCGGCCCGTATTACGCGCGCGACTACATTCGCCGTTTCGGTTTCGATCCGGCGCGTCATCCACCCTACCTCACCATGGCACTGGGTGCAGGCAGCGTCACGCCGCTGCAGTTGGCTGCGGGGTATGGCGTTTTCGCCAATGGCGGCTTCAAAGTCACACCCTATCTGATCGACAAAGTCTACGACAAGGACGGCCGGCTGCTGATGCAAGCCAACCCGCAAAAAGTGGGGGGGGCCGCACCGCGCGTGATCGATCCACGCAATGCCTGGCTGATGACCGACATGATGCAGGATGTGGTGCGATCCGGCACCGCCGCACGCGTTGGCCAGTTGGGGCGAAGCGATCTCGCCGGCAAGACAGGCACCACCAACGAAGCGCGGGACACCTGGTTCGCAGGATATAACCCTGATCTGGTCGCCATCGCCTGGATGGGCTACGATCAGCCACGTTCGCTGGGTCGCCGCGAGACAGGTTCGCAGTCAGCCCTGCCGATCTGGATAAACTTTATGGGAGAAGCGCTCAAAGGCGTACCGCAAAAAGGTTGGGCAATGCCCGAAGGGATTGTCACAATTAACATTGATCCGGACACCGGAACCCGAATGTCGGATTCGGCGGTGGGTGAATTTATAGGCAACATACTGGGGACGAACACGCCTGGCATGACGGAGCATTTCTATCAGGAATTTCCGCCTCCCGATGCACCTGCGGCAGGCTGGAATACAGAACCCGACGCGCTTGCCGAGCCGGCCATCCCGGAAACCATCATGCCTGTCGCTCCCACAAAACCGGCAGCGACCCTCCTACCGAAACCCGTACCTGCGGTTCCTTCGAAACCGGCGACGACTGTCCCGACAAAACCCGCGCCTGCCACCTTCGGGCCACCGATATGAAAAACCAGGAGATGCGGCGGCGCATAGCTCATGTGGCGGCGCGAATTCTGGCAGAAGACGGCAGTCTTGATTACGGCAGCGCCAAACGCAAGGCGGCGCGTCAGTTGGGCGCGCCAGACAGCGGCAATCTGCCTGACAACCATCTGATCGAAGAGGCGTTGCGCAGCTATCAGGCGCTCTACCAGGCCGATGAAACACGCACACAACTGGTGCGACTAAGGGAAACGGCTATCGAATACATGGCGCACCTGGCGGACTTCGATCCCCACCTGACAGGCCCCGTTCTGAATGGAACAGCCGGGCGGAATACGCTAATCAACCTGCAACTCTTCACCGACGACCAAAAAGAGCTCGAATTTCTGCTGATGCGTCTGGATGTACCCTACCAGGCTGGCGAATATCGGACAGCCGATACCCCGGGCCGGGCTTACCCCCGGTTCATCATTGATGACCCGCGCGCGTCAGTCGACCTTGTGGTCTTCCCGGCTGCCGAACTGCGCAGCATGAAGCGCCTGCAAGCCGACGGCAGCCCACGCCGTCTGCGTTTGCCGCATGTACGTGCGCTTAATTTACCCCCCATTTAGATCAAAACTTGGCACGGAAGATGCTGACCCGCACTACATGATGCTTTTGAGCGAACGGCCGTGATCCGATTTTTCCGACACTACGTATCCCTGAATTTATTACTGCTGGTATTGATGGAGTCACTGATTCTCGGTGGCGCGATCTACGCTGGGGTCAGCGCACGCTTCCTCGACGGTGGCGTGATTCCGGACGAACTGACGCCCCTGTTTCCCAAGGCTCTGACATTCACTGTCGTCATGCTGGGATTGATGACTGCAAGCGGCCTCTACGACATGCAATGGCAGGGAGGCGCACGCGCCCTGCTACAGCGCCTCGGCATGAGCTTCGGTCTCGGTCTGATAACGATGAGCTTGCTGTTTTACTTTTTCCCCGTATTGCTGGTCGGGCGAGGTGCCTTTCTACTGTCATTCGGCCTGGCGCTGTTTGGCATTTTGCTCAGCCGCACCCTTTTTATCCGCTGGTCACGGGTGGGCGCATTCAAATCCCGTGCCCTGGTCATTGGCACCGGCAGCCGTGCTGCCCACATTGAATCCCTCCTGTCTGACCGCGGCCGAGCCAGCAATACACAGGTAATCGGCTATCTACCCATGGGGGGCCGTCATCATTTCGTCGACCATGTCCGCATTCTCGACACTCAGGAAACGCTGCCCGAGCTGGTCGCGCGCTTGCAAATCAACGAAATCATCCTCGCCGTTCGCGACCGCCGGGACGGCGGAATGCCGGTGCAGGACCTGCTGAAATGCAAGCTGCGCGGCATACGCATCCTGGAACTGTCCAGCTTCTTCGAACGCGAGAACGGCCATTTGCAGATCGATTCAATGAATGCCAGCTGGATGATTCTGGCTGAAGGCTTTTACCAGGGCATCGTGCGGGACACCGTCAAGCGCCTGTTCGACCTACTGGTAAGCGCAGCCATGCTGGGGATATCCCTGCCGATCATGGCGCTCACCGCGTTGCTGATCAAGCTGGAAAGCCCTGGGCCTGTGCTGTATCGCCAGGAGCGCGTGGGCCAGGCGGGTCGCAACTTCACCATCTTCAAATTTCGGAGCATGTGCGTCGATGCTGAAAAAGACGGCAAGCCGCGCTGGGCACGACAGAACGACAGCCGCATCACGCTTACCGGACGCTTCATCCGGCGCACCCGCATCGATGAGCTGCCGCAGATCTTCAACGTGTTCTTCGGCGACATGAGCTTTGTCGGGCCGCGCCCGGAGCGCCCCTATTTTGTGCAGGATCTGACCCAGAAAATCCCTTATTACGGGGTCCGTCACACGGTCAAACCCGGCATCACCGGCTGGGCTCAGGTGCGTTACCCTTATGGGTCAACCGACGAAGATGCCATGCACAAGCTGCAATACGACCTGTACTACGTCAAAAACCACAGCCTGTTTCTCGATCTCATGATCCTGTTCCAGACCGCGCAAGTGGTGTTATGGGGAAAGGGCGCGCGTTGATCGCGTGCATCTGACGCTTCCCATGACCGACACCCTTTTTCTCCTTGCCACGATTGGTTATTGGCTGGCGACACTGTCCTATCTAGGGCTCTCTGGCCTGATTGTCGCCAGTTGGCGGCAGCGGCCACATGGACGGCTGCTGGTACTGGCAACGGGACTCAGCGCTGGCTGGGGTGCCCTCTTGGCACTTACCGCGATGGGATGGATGCCACCCGTGTTGGGGCTCGCCGCTGAAGTGGGGCGAAACGGCGCCTGGCTTGCGCTCCTGCTTTACATCCTGCATCTGCGCCTGCCACCGGGCGCCGCCCTGCCGGCACCCCTGCGCATCATCCGCACCCTCAGCAGCGTCTTCGTCATCGGCCTGCTCGTCGCCAGTGTGATTCCCATCATCGCCCCAACCCAGCCGGTACTGGCGCGATGGGCAGTCAATCTGGGGCTGGTATTGCTTAACGTGATGGGGCTGGTGCTGGTCGAACAGGTGTACCGCAGCACGCGCCCGGAAGACCGCTGGGCGATCAAATTTCTCTGCCTCGGGCTCGGCGGACTGTTCATTTATGATTTTTACCTCTACGCCAATGCCGCATTATTCAATGCAATGGATGCCCAGGTATGGGCAGCCCGCGGATATGTTGCCGCCCTGGTGACGCCCCTGATCGCGGTTTCCGCCGCGCGCAATCCGGAATGGGCTGCCCCGGTTGGACTGTCACGCAGCATGGCTTTCCATACCGCCAGCTTGCTGGGCGCGGGGATTTACCTTCTGTTAATGGCCAGTGCCGGCTATTACCTGCGCCTGTTTGGCGGCGAATGGGGCGACGTGGTGCAAACCGTGTTCATTTTTGCAACCGCGATGCTGCTGGTGCTGCTGATGTTTTCCGGCACCTTGCGCGCCCGCTTGCGGGTGTTCCTCTCAAAACATTTTTTCAGCTATCGCTACGACTACCGAGAACAGTGGCTTAACTTCACCCGCACCCTCACCGAGGGCCAACCCGGCGAACAAATGTGCGAGCGGGCGGTTGAGGCATTGGGCCGACTGATCGAGTGTCCTGGCGGCGCACTGTGGATGCGTGAAGGCGCGGCGGGCTATCAACGCGCCAGCCACTGGAACTGGTCCGGCATTGAGGGGGCCGAGCCAGCCGATTCCCCTTTCATCGAGTGGCTCGCCAGCAAGCAATGGGTATTGGATCTGGACGAAATGAAGACCCGGCGCGATCTTTACGGTGACCTCGATGCGCCCACCTGGATTGAGAATGCTGAAGACGCCTGGCTCGTGGTGCCGCTGATGTTGCATGACGAGTTGCTTGGTTTTGTCGTGCTGAAACATTCATTGGGTAGTGTCAATTTCAACTGGGAAGTCAGCGACCTGCTCAAAGTGGCTGCACGCCAGGCGGCAGCGCATCTGGCCCAAATGCGCGCATCCAATCAGCTCATCGTGGCGCGCCAGTTCGAGTCATTCAATCGCACCACCACCTTTATCATCCACGACCTTAAAAACCTGGTTGCCCAGTTGTCCCTGCTCCTGACCAATGCCGAAAAACACAAACACAACCCCGAGTTTCAGGCTGACATGCTGGACACGATTGAAAGCGCGGTGACCCGCATGAACAAAGTGCTGGCGCAATTGCGCCGGGGCAGCGATGAAGTACATACACAGTCGGTGGCGCTGGCGGATATCCTGAATGAAGCCGCCGCCAGCAAACAGGCTTTCAAGCTGCGGCCACACCTTGACCTGCCTCCCGCCAGCCTGCAGGTGCGCGCCGAGCGTGAACGGCTCACCCGCGCCATCGGACACCTGTTGCAAAATGCACTTGAGGCCACGCCCCCAACCGGTCACGTCACACTGCGCGCATTCGAAGAATCCGGGCAAGCGATCATAGAAATCATCGACACCGGTAGCGGCATGGGCGAGGAGTTCATCCGTACCCGGCTGTTTCAACCATTTGATTCAACCAAGGGGGCCGGCATGGGCATCGGCGCATATGAGTGCCGTGAAACCTTGCGTGCCCTTGGCGGTTCGATTGCAGTAGACAGCACACCCGGAAGCGGTACCCGCTTTCGCCTCAGCCTGCCGCTGGACAATAATACTTTTGCTGGAGGAGACGCCGCATGAGCGACGCCAAACAAAAAATACTGCTGGTGGAAGACGATCCCGGACTGCGAAAGCAGTTGAAGTGGAGCCTGAGTGATTGCGAACTGGTGATGGCTGCCGACCGCGACAGTGCCATCGCCCAGTTGCGCCGTCACGAGCCCGCCGTGGTGCTGCTCGATCTCGGCCTGCCGCCTGACCCGGACGGCGCAACCGAAGGCCTCGCCGCCTTGCAACAGATTCTGTCGCTCGCACCCACCACCAAGGTCATCGTTGTCACCGGCAATCTCGATCGCAGCAATGCGGTGCAAGCCATCCATCTTGGTGCCTACGACTTTTTCCAGAAACCGTTTGATCCCGACGTGCTGGCACTGATGATTGCGCGTGCACTGCATGTCCATGCACTTGAAGCTGAAAATCGGGTGCTGGTCGCCAGGCAGCAAGGCTCCAGCCTGCAAGGCCTGATCACCAGCAGTGAACCGATGCTCAATGTGTGCCGCACCGTGGAAAAGGTTGCGCCTGCCAACGTTACCGTCCTGCTATTGGGCGAGTCCGGCACCGGCAAGGAAGTGCTGGCGCGCGGCGTGCACGAACTGTCGCCACGTTCCAAAGAACGTTTTGTCGCCATCAATTGTGCGGCGATTCCCGACACCCTGCTGGAATCGGAACTGTTCGGGTACGAAAAGGGCGCATTCACCGGTGCTGCCAAGCAGACCATCGGCAAAATTGAATACGCCAACGAGGGCACGCTATTCCTCGATGAAATCGGTGACCTGCCGATGCCGCTACAGGCCAAGCTGCTGCGTTTTCTGCAAGAACGCGTGATCGAGCGTCTGGGCGGACGCGGTGAAATTCCGGTCGATGTGCGCATCCTCTGCGCGACGCATCGCGACCTCACCAGCATGATTCGTGAGGGCAGCTTCCGCGAAGACTTGTATTATCGACTTTCAGAAATTACGGTGAACATTCCACCGTTGCGAGAACGTCCGGGGGACCCCGTATTGCTGGCGCAGGCATTCCTGGAACGCTATGCGCTTGAAATGGGCCGCAATATCCGGGGCTTTACTGCCGATGCGATGGGCGCACTCGAAGCCCACACCTGGCCTGGCAATGTGAGGGAAATGGAAAACCTGATCAAACGGGCCACCATCATGGCCGATGGCACTCAGATCACAGCGAGCGACCTTGGACTCGATTCCGGCCACGACGCCCAACAACCCATTAATCTGCGGCAGGCCCGCGAAAATGCCGAGCGTCTGGCAATAAGCCGTGCGCTCGTACAGAGTGACAGCAACATTGCTCAGGCTGCCGAACTGCTTGGAATCACCCGCCCCACCCTGTATGACCTAATGGCGAAAATCGGGATGAAATAAGGCGCGTGTGTCTCGGCGTCACCGTGTCCGGTGACGCAAGCCCAACAAGGCGGGCATCAACAACAATTCAAAAATCTGGCCGGCAAACAGGCCGACGGCGCAGAGTATGCCGAAGTGCGCGGTCGGGCGAAAATCGGACAACCCCAACAGACTGAACTGGGCAATCAGCACAATTGAAATGGCGATCACTGCACGACCCGTGCTTTCCACACTGCGGATGATGGCGAACACCGGGCTCACGCCATGTCGGATGCGGTGCATGTAGCCGTGATACAGATGAATGGTGTCGTCCACCGTGATGCCAAGGATGACGCCGGCAATCAGCACGGTGGCGACGTCGAGCGAAATGCCCACCACGCCCATCATCACGAAAATGAAGAACAGGGGCGCCAGGTTGGGAATCAAACAGATCAGTGCGCCCCTGAACGAGCGGAATAGCAACGCCATCAGCAGCAAAATCTGCAGGAAGGCCGAGGCAAAGCTCTTGATCTGGCCATTCACGATGTTGTCCGTCTGATCTGCAAACAGCTGTCCAAATCCCGAGAACTGGGTGCCCACACCGGTGATAGGATGGGCAGTAATGTGCGCACGCGCGCGATCGATCACCTGGCTGATTTCATTGGCGCCATGCACGTTGAGACTGAGCGTGATACGGCCACGCTTGAATTCGCGGTTAACCAGTTCATACAAATCCTTGCCGTCGTAAATGAGCAGCAGTTGCTGAACCAGTTTGCGATTGGTCGGCAGGGCATTCGCACCCATATCTTCGCCGTTGAATGCGCGGTTCATTTCCTCCAGCACATCGACCAGGGACAGGCTGCGATCGACTTCAGGCTGTTGTTCCAGCCAGGTTTGCAAGGCCTTGATCTGAGCCAGAGTGGCCGGGGCCTTGAGACTGTCGCGCGCTTTTCCGGTGAGGATGATTTCCAGCCCGGTGACCCCGGAAAGTTTGCTTTCCACCCGAGCGGTACTTCGGCTGATGCCGTGGTCGGGCGCAAAAAACTCGAGCAGGTTGGATTCGACCTTGACCTGCATCACCAGGGGAATGGTCGCCAAGACCAGCACTACGGTAGCTGTCAGAACGGCTCGCGAATGTCTCAAGCTGAACACGGACACTGCCACGGCTATGCGGCGCGCATGGGCGAGCCCTGAACCGCGGCGCGGCCAGCGTGGCACATCCCATTTCAGCAGGATCGGCGGCACGAGAATGAAAACAACCAGAAACACCATCAGCGTACCGATGGCGCCCGACAGGCCGAATGTCTGCACTGGCGGAATGTTGACCCACAACAGGCTGAGCAAGCCCGCGCCGGTGGTGAGCACGTTGAATAATCCCGGTACGAAGGTTTCACTCAAGGCGCGCGCTATCCGTTGCGGACGCGTCAGCAGCGCAATGCGGGCGCGCTGGATGGCGGCATACACATGCAGCAGTGTGGCGGTGGTGTAAGCCGCCATCAGGGAGGGGACCAT
>JBBQDI010000014.1:0-11380 GCA_038319505.1 Burkholderiales bacterium | reverse complement strand
CCCCGTTGTGCTGTGGGGAGAGGGGCTGCCAGTCGATCGGGTAGCCACGGCTGCCGGAACGAACAGTTATGAACTGCTGTGCGCCCTGGCGGCGCGGGTCCCGGTGGAAGAAACTGACTGATAGACCACGGGTGCGATTTTCCTGTACGTCTTTTTGATTGTCTCCAAAGATTGTGGTCAAGCTCAAACGAGCTTCTTTTCATGCGTGTCTGCATAGACATTCAAGCTATTCGGGACCCCTTCTGAATCGATGTGAAATGGCTATAATCCAAAAAAACAACCAAGGGGGCAACATGAAAACCATTACGCAAGCACTCGTCACTGGCCTGTTCCTGACCCAGGCGGTCAATCCGGTATATGCAGGTTTCTTTGATTTCAAACTCGGAGGCGATCAGAAAGAAGAAGGCCAGCCAACGGGTTCAGCCGGACCCAATGGGGCGCAGGGCGAAGCCAAAGAACTGGAAAAATGCGATAAACCGTACGGGAGTCTTGCGGTTGCCGAGCCTCAGGACGCCGTGATCTCGCACCTGTTGCAATATGGGCTGCAATCGCCGGTCGGGCTGATCCGCATGATGATTCAGCAATCCAATTGCTTTGTCGTGGTGGAGCGTGGACGCGCCATGCAGAACCTGATGCAGGAGCGCCAACTGGCCGAATCGGGTGAACTGCGCAAAGGCTCCAATATGGGCAAGGGCCAGATGGTGACGGCCGATTACGTGCTGACCCCGGATGCGGTTTTCTCCAGCAAGGATTCCGGCGGGGTGGGCGGCGCGCTGGGTGGCCTGGGCGTGTTCGGCGCGGTGGCCGGTCTGGTGGCGGCAGGACTCAAGTTCAAGTCGGCCCAAACCAGCATGCTGTTGGCTGACTCACGCACCTCATTGCAATTGGCCTCGGCGACCGGCGTGGCCGAAAAAACAGACTGGAGCATGGGCGGCCTGCTGGTCGGCGGGGGGGCGGCAGGGGGCCTGGGTGCCTACACCAGCACCCCCGAAGGCAAGATCATTGCTGCAAGCTATCTGGATAACTGGAACAATATTGTGCGTTCCATCCGCAACAATCCGGAAATGGCGCGTCAGGACATCAATCTCAAGGGCAAGTCCGGGCAGCCCACCAAGGCTGGAGCGGTATACGAGGAAGGCGACGCGGTTACGGGGAAAATCGCGGGGCTCAAGATGTACGCTCAGCCGAATAAAACCTCCAAAGTGGTTACCACCATCGCTCGGGGTGAAGAGGTCATTTATACCGGCAAGGATGAGGGCAGCTTCATCTCGGTTCAGGGTCAGAATGGCGAAGGCTGGGTGGAAAAGGTGATGGTCAGGAAATAAGCTGCTCCGTCAGCACAAAAAAAGCTGGGTGAACCCAGCTTTTTTTGTGCGTGGTCTTAATGGCTCGGAGTCGGTGCGGAAAAACACTCCAGGTTGCGTTTTCCAAGCGTGAATTCGGCGCAGTTGAATGCCTCAACAGCCGCCTTCAACGATGTGTCAAACGTCGCAAAGTCGGCAATACCCTCATAGATTTCCATCCATGTCGTTTGATCGTCACAGCGGTTCAGCCGGCGGGGAGGCTGGCTGCAATGCATGGCCATGACATCCAGCAGCGCATCGATCCGGGCAGCAGCCGTATCGACCTGCTCAGGATCTATGCGGTAATAGATGTAGGCGCACTTCACCTATTCGGGCATCGCGTAGGGCAGGGGGTTCATACTCAGTGCAGCGCCATCGGCGGCTTTCAGATGCAAAGTCTGCGTGGTTGCGCTTTCAATCTGGGCAACGACCAATACATCGAAACCACCCAATGGCGATGGCGCCGCGTTGACCACGGTGCCGGTGGCTTGTCCCTCGATATCTGCGCTGTACAAGGGGTCGCCCGGTGCGGCATCGGCATCCACATGGGCCAGAAACATGCGGCGTTTGAGTTTGCCCAGATACTGGCTGCGGGCGACGATTTCCTGGCCGGGATAGCAGCCTTTCTGGAAATTCACGCCGCCGATCACTTCAAGGTTGACCATTTGCGGCACGTACTGATCCTGCGTCGCGGCAACGATCATCGGGATGCCCGCTTTGAGCCGCAGCCAGTCCCATACGGGTGTGCCAACCGGAGTGGATGATCCTCGTAATGTTTGCCAAACCGATTCGGCGCGATCGGGCGTAATGGAAAGCACGAACGTGTCGATCCCCACACGGATGACCTGGCCGGCATCGACCGCAACGGACTGCATTGCCGCCTCGGGTGCGGCACCCATTGCAGCCGCTACTGCCGCCATAGCTTGTGGGCCGGCCACCACCAGTCGCACGGTCTCGTCAGTGGCATCGCGTGCCTGGACCTTGGCGCGCATGATGAACATGGAAAGCCGCTTTTGCACGCTGGCGAGAATGTCGCCCGACAGTTGCAGGCAATAATCCTCACCCTGTCGCCACATCAGGAAATTGCCGAGCAGACGTCCCTTGGGGCTGCAATAGCCGTTCCACTGTGCGGCGTTGACATGCAGTGCGCGCACGTCATTGGTCAACTGACCTTGCAGGAAAGGGGCAGCTTCCTCGCCGCGGAACGCGATGACGCCAAGTTGCGATAAATCCGCCACAATGGTGCCATCCACAGCAGCGGTGCGTTCGACTGTGGGGTCACCATAGTGGAGCACGGTATTGTCTTCAATGACCGCACCTTGCGATTGTAGAAAATTTTTCCAGGATTCGATCACGTTTCGTTCCAGTTTAAATAGATGCAATGAAGCCCAAAAGTGTACACGTTGATGCGAGAGATTGAACTCAAACCCTCACGCTCATTGGGGCTGTTGCTGTTGGGCATGGCGCTGCTCGTGCTGGTTGCCATCTATCTGGCGGCCTTGCCAGCAACAATCCAGGTGGGTCTGGGGGGAACTGTAACCGGTTTAAGTGCGTGGGGTTGGCGGCAGGCGTGTTCCCTGGACGCATTGCGCATGACGCCGGGTGGTCAGTTGCAATGTCCGGACGAACTCAGCGAATGGCACGATGTCGAGGTGCTGGGTGACAGCCTGGTTTCACTTGGGCTCATCGTGCTGCGTTATCGCTTGCCGGCCAAGCGTATGCGGACGCTGGTGCTGCTACCGGATAGTGCTGAAGCCGATGATTTGCGCCGCCTCAGGGTGTCGCTACGCTGGGCAAGCCACACACGCTCGGACACAGCGTCCCCGGACGCGGGTTGAGCACGGTGTTGCCGGCAATCGGCAAGGTATCGGGGTAGTCGCGACTGTAATGCAGCCCCCGGCTTTCCTGTCGCAGCTGTGCCGAGCGGATAATGAGGTCGGCGCTTTGCACCAGGTTGCGCAATTCGATCAGGTCGTTGCTGACGCGAAAGTTACGGTAGAACTCGTCGATTTCGGCCCGCAGCAGGCGGATCCGGTGGGTGGCGCGCGCCAACCGCTTGTTGGTGCGCACGATGCCGACGTAATCCCACATGAAGCGGCGCAATTCGTCCCAGTTGTGCGAGATCACCACCTCTTCGTCCGGGTCGGTGACACGTGAGGCATCCCACTGTGGCAGGTCAAGTGTGGGGGCGGACGGCGTGGCGAGGATGTCGCGCGCAGCGGCGTGGCCGAATACCAGACATTCCAGCAGCGAGTTTGAAGCGAGCCGGTTGGCACCATGGAGTCCGGTGAAGGTGACTTCACCCACCGCATGCAGGTTGCACAAATCGGTGCGTGCATCCATGTCGGTGACCACGCCGCCGCAGGTGTAATGCGCGGCAGGCACGACCGGAATTGGCTGGCACGTGATGTCGATGCCCAGTTCAAGGCAGCGGCGATAAATCGTGGGGAAATGCTCAAGCACGAAGTCAGCTGGCTTGTGGCTGATGTCGAGGTATACACAGTCGATGCCGCGCTTCTTGATTTCGAAGTCGATCGCGCGCGCCACCACGTCGCGTGGGGCGAGTTCGGCACGCTCGTCGTGATATTGCATGAAGCGGCTGCCGTCTGGCAGCAGCAAATGCCCCCCTTCTCCCCGTACTGCTTCGCTGATGAGGAAAGATTTGGCGTGCGGGTGAAACAGGCAGGTGGGATGAAACTGCACAAATTCCAGATTGGCGACCCGACACCCGGCACGCCATGCCATCGCGATGCCGTCGCCGGTGGCGGTGTCGGGATTGGTGGTGTAGAGGTAGACCTTGCCAGCACCGCCAGTGGCAAGCACGGTATGGCCGGCGGCGAAGGTTTCGACTTCGCCGGTTTCCTTGTTCAGCGCATAGGCACCATGAATCTGCTGCTCCTGCCCGCCTGCCCGTTTGCCCGTGATGAGGTCGATTGCAACGTGCTGTTCGAAGGTATCGATATTGGGATGCGCGCGGACACGGGCGAGCAGGCTGCTCTGCACCGCATGCCCGGTGGCATCGGCTGCGTGAACCACGCGGCGCCTGGAATGGCCGCCTTCACGTGCCAGGTGCAAGCCACCGGGTGCTTGCGGGTCAGGCGTGAAGGCGACACCATTCTGTGTCAGCCAGGCAATCATTTCGTTTGCCTGGCTGGCTACCAATCGGGTGACTGCCTCGTCACACAGCCCCCCCCCCGCAACCAGTGTGTCGTGGACATGGGCCTCAATTGAATCGTCGCTATCCACTGCGGCGGCAATTCCACCTTGAGCCCAATCACTCGCACCGTCCGACATCTGACGCTTGGTAACAATCGCGATACGGCGCTGGTCGGCGAGTTTGAGCGCGGTGGTTAGCGCGGCGAGGCCGCTGCCAAGGATGAGGACGTCATATTGGTGCATAGTATCGCCAGATAATAGCAGGCTGGAGCCCTGTCAGAATAACCTTATTTGGAGTGAACTTTCTGATTCCGGGCTGCTCTCATACGCCAGAAGATGCGGTCACGTATACTTTATAAAATAATCAAGAAGCAGCAGGGAGATATGTCAGACCGCGAATTGGATCAGGTGTTGGTCGAACGCGCCCAGCAGGGTGATAAGCGTGCTTTTGAGCTGTTGGTGATCAAATACCAACGTAAGCTTGGGCGGTTATTGTCGCGCATGGTGCGCGATGCGGCGGAGGTGGAAGATATTACGCAGGAGGCTTTTATCAAAGCCTATCGTGCGTTGCCGGGGTTTCGTGGCGAAAGCGCGTTTTATACTTGGCTGTACCGTATCGGCGTCAACACCGCCAAGAATTATCTGGTGGCGCGCAAGCGCCAGCCTGGGTCAAGCGATGTGCTGGCAGAGGATGCAGAGAACTATGATGAAGGTGACTTGTTGCGCGATATCGCGACGCCGGATGCGGAACTCCAGAGCAAGCAAATCGCCAAAGCAGTGAATGAGGCAGTCGATGCGCTGCCCGAGGAATTGAGGACGGCGATCACGCTGCGTGAAATCGATGGCATGAGCTACGAGGATATCGCGCAGATGATGGAATGTCCGATCGGTACCGTGCGTTCGCGGATTTTCCGTGCGCGTGAGGCCATTGCGGAAAAAATACGCCCGATGCTGGGCACCAGTCAGGATAAAAGGTGGTAACCATGTCAGCCATTCGCAAATCAGAATCCCTTCCCCGTATTGCACAAGACGATGACAGACAGCTGATGTTGTCTGCTTCGATTGATGGCGAAACGGAACGTCCCGAAACCGAGGCGTGCATCGCGGCCTTGAAGAACGATGATGCCTTGCGACAAAACTGGTCTGAATACCATCTGATTGGAGACCTGATGCGTGGCGTGGCACCTGCTTCGGATGACTTCATGACCCGATTCTCGGCTCAACTGTCAGTTGAGTCGACCGTGCTTGCCCCACGCCGCAGTGTGTGGCCGCAACGGGTTGCGGTGGCCTCGGTTGCCACGCTCGCCGTGTGGGGCGTGATTTCGGTTACCGGCTTGATGTCGGATGCGCCGGCCACCATGCAGATGGCCGCGGCGCCAGCATTCCAGCAAGTCGCTGTTGTAACCGAACAATTACCCGCTGAAACCCGACTTGCACCGTATCTCGTAGCGCATCAGGAATTCGCTCCGATGGCAGCCTCATCGCCTTACCAGCGCGCGGTTGACGTTGTGGTGGAGCCTCGTTAATGCGAGGGACGCTTGTTTGGAGGCGGGGGTGGCTGATCACGGGGTTTGCCGGGCTGATGGTATTGACTGGCGCGGTATACGCCGATTCCACGCTCGATTGGCTCAACCGTGCGGCAGCCTCTGCCAAGCAACTGAATTACGGCGGGGTGTATGTGTACCACCACGGCGAACATATTGAAGTGCTGCGTGTCTCGCATCGAATCGATGCAAGTGGCGAGAAGGAGAAAATCGAGGCGCTCGATGGCACACCGCGCCAGTTTTTGCGCATCAACAATGATGTGTACTGTCACCTGCCGGATGGCAAGAACGTGCGACTGGAACGCAATCCATCCCGCCATTTTTTCCCGGCTTTGTTGCCTTCGCATCCCGCGGATCTGCTCAAATATTACGATGCGAAACTGGGTGGATCTGAGCGCGTGGCGGGACGCAGTTGCCAAATTCTGATACTGGAGCCGCGCGATGGTTATCGTTATGCCTATAACCTGTGGCTGGACAAACGCACCGGATTGCCACTCAAATCACGCATCATCAATAACAATGGCGGTGTGGTTTCGATGTTTGTATTTTCAGAAATCCAGATTGGCAAGGCACCCGATGCCAAGCAGTTTCAAAATGACTTGACTGGAAAGAACGTCATGAAAGCCAGTTACGACAAACCGGCCGATGGGGTCTGGAATGTGTCACCGCCGCCTGGCTTTGAACGGGTGCAAGCGGCCCTTCGATCACTGCCGGGTAAAAAAATGCCCGTTACTCACCTGATGTTTTCGGATGGCCTGAGCGTGCTGTCGATGTTTATCGAACAGGCTGACCCCCAGGAACCCAGTCTGCACGGCCTGTCAGCAGAGGGCGCGATCGGTATCTATGCACGCGAGGTCGACGGTTTTACCGTCACGACGCTGGGTGAAGTACCGAACATGGCTTTGATCGAAACCGGCAACTCGGCAACAAGGCAGTAACCGCAACCATGTTGGAGCAGGCCGCCGAGGTCATCAAAACAGCATCTGACGGGATTTGGGTGCAAGCGGTCGAGCCTGCAGGTTGCGGCACCTGCGCGGGTCAGGGATGTTCATCGCGCCGCATTGCCGAACTGTTTCAGCGTAAGCCCCGTCATTTTCTGGTTGACTGCGATTTGTCGCTGTCTCCGGGTGATCGCATTGTGGTCGGCATTGCAGAAGGGAGCGTGCTCAAAAGTGCAATGCGCGCTTACGCCCTGCCACTGGTGCTGATGCTGACGGGCGCGCTGCTGGGGCAGTCGATACAGCCCGGGGACGGAACTGCGTTACTCGGCATGCTGCTGGGTGGGGTGGTGGGCGGACTGGTTGCGCGCGGTGGTCGGTCGGCGCGCCCGGTCGTGCTCAGACGTGAAGACAACAATCAGTTTCAATTGATGAAAGGATAGCCATGATGAGAGCGGCTCTGGCATCGATGGTGATGGTATTTGCCTTGTCGGCACCTGTGCTGGCCAAGGATGTGATGGACGTGGTCGACCTGGTTGAAAAACAGGGGCCGGCTGTGGTCAATATCAGCACGACCAAATTGGTGAAGCGTGGTCAGGAGGGGTTTCCGTTTGCGATTCCTGACGACGAAGACATGCAGGAATTTTTTCGCCGCTTCTTCCCCGGTATGCCGGGTGTACCGGGTGGACAAGGTGGCCCGATGCAGGAAATACCTGCGCGCGGGGCTGGCTCCGGGTTTATCGTCAGCAGCGATGGCTATATTCTGACCAATGCCCATGTGGTCAATGGTGCGGACGAGGTCGTGGTCAAACTGATCGACAAGCGCAAGTTCACCGCCAAGGTGGTGGGCACTGACCCCCGCACCGATGTGGCCGTGATCAAAATTACTGCCAACAATCTGCCAGCCGTCAAAATGGGGGATCCCACCAAGCTGCGCGTCGGCGAAGCCGTGGCGGCGATTGGTTCGCCGTTTGGTTTCGAAAATTCGGTTACCGCAGGCATTGTCTCTGCCAAGGGGCGCTCGTTGCCGTCGGACAGCTATGTGCCTTACATTCAGACCGATGTACCGATCAATCCCGGTAACTCGGGAGGGCCCCTGTTCAACATGAGGGGCGAGGTGGTTGGCATGAACTCGCAGATTTACAGCCGCAGCGGGGGGTATCAGGGCGTATCGTTCGCGATTCCGATTGATGTGGCAATGGAGGTAGTTGATCAGCTGAAAAGTGGCGGCAAGGTCTCGCGCGGCTGGCTCGGGGTGGTGATCCAGGAAGTGACCGCCGACCTCGCCGAATCGTTCGGGCTGGATCGTCCGCGTGGTGCCCTGGTGTCGCAGGTGCAGGAGGACAGCCCTGCGCAGAAGGCGGGATTCCAGGCGTCGGATGTGATCCTGACGTTCAATGGCAAGATCGTGGAAAACTCCGGCGACCTGCCACGCATGGTCGGAATGGCCAAACCCGGCACCAAAATCTCGACAGAAATCTGGCGCAAGGGCAAGGTCCAGCAGCTGAGTGTGGTGTTGGGTGAGTTGCCGACAGAGAGCCATGCATCCAGCAAAAACAGCAAAACCTATTCGCGCGGTGGGCTGGCTTTGTCTGAATTAAGCGCAGAACAGCGTCGTGCGCTCGGCATCGAGCAAGGTTTGCTGGTCGAAGAGGCCACGGGCGATGCGGCGCGCGCAGGCATTAGCACGGGCGATGTCATCCTGGCGGTGAACAACAGCAAAGTCTCGACTGTAGCGGCCTTTCGCAAGGCCATCGCTGCAGTGCCGGTTGGCAAGAGCGTGGCGATTCTGGTGCGACGCGGTGAAGGGTCGATGTACATTCCGCTGAAAATATCGGGTGAGTAAAACGCTCACGCTCTACACGCGGGCAGGCTGCTCGCTGTGCGAGGACATGGGGGCAGCTGTCCGCGAACTGATTGCGGGAACCGGGCACCAACTGACGCCTGTTGATGTGGATGCTGATCCGGTGCTCAAGGCAAAATATGGCTGGGAGGTGCCTTTGCTGTTTGACGGCAATATCGAGGTTTTTCGCCACCAGCTCAATCTGCCTGCATTTCAGGCTTGGCTGCGCGCCAACTCCTGAAATCCGTTAAAATCCGCATAGTTATCTCATCCCTTGCCGGGCACGGAAACGTGCCCGTTCTGCTGTGTCCCAGACCCTGATCCGTAATTTTTCCATCATCGCCCACATCGACCACGGCAAATCCACGCTGGCTGATCGGCTGATCCAGCAGTGCGGCGGGCTGTCGGATCGCGAGATGGAGGCGCAAGTACTTGATTCCATGGATCTTGAAAAGGAACGCGGCATCACCATCAAGGCACAGACTGCCGCGCTGACCTACAAGGCCCAGGACGGCCAAACCTACCGCCTGAATCTGATCGATACGCCCGGCCACGTCGATTTTTCCTACGAGGTGTCGCGCTCGTTGTCTGCCTGCGAAGGCGCACTGCTGGTGGTGGATGCCTCACAGGGCGTCGAAGCGCAAACAGTGGCGAACTGCTATACCGCGCTCGACCTCGGCGTTGAAGTCATCCCGGTACTGAACAAAATCGACCTGCCCGCCGCCGACCCGGACCGGGTGGCGGAAGAGATCGAGGACATAGTTGGCCTTGATGCCACCGATGCGGTGCGCGCCTCGGCCAAGACCGGCATCGGCATTGCCGAAATTCTTGAGGTGGTCGTGAAGCAGGTACCCCATCCGCGTGGCGACGAATCAGCTCCCCTGAAGGCGCTGATTATCGACTCGTGGTTCGACAACTACGTTGGCGTGGTGATGCTGGTTCGTGTCGTCGACGGCGTGCTGAAACCCAAGGACAAGATCCGCTTTATGGCTTCCGGCGCGCTGCACATGGCCGAGCACGTTGGCGTGTTCACACCCAAGTCGGTAGACAGGCCGCAGCTTGCGGCCGGCGAAGTCGGCTTCGTGATCGCAGGCATCAAGGAGTTGAAATCGGCGCAGGTGGGCGACACCATCACCCTGGTCGACCGGCCTGCAAGCGGAGCTTTACCCGGGTTTAAAAAGGTTCAGTCCCAAGTCTTCGCCGGGCTGTATCCGATCGAATCGCACGACTTCGAGGCGCTACGCGATGCATTGACCAAGCTGCAGCTGAACGATGCTGCGTTGCAGTTCGAGCCGGAAGTCTCGCAGGCGCTGGGGTTCGGCTTTCGTTGCGGCTTCCTCGGCCTGTTACACATGGATATCGTGCAGGAGCGACTGGAACGCGAGTACGACATGGACCTCATCACGACCGCGCCGACGGTGGTGTACCAGGTGCTGATGAAGGACGGCTCGATGGTGAGTGTCGAAAACCCGTCCAAGCTGCCCGAGCTGTCAAAGATCGATGAAATTCGTGAGCCGATCATCACCGCGACGATTTTCGTGCCTGAGGAATTCGTCGGTAACGTGATTACCCTGTGCAACCAGAAGCGCGGTATGCAGCTGAACATGCAATACCACGGCAAGCAAGTGATGCTGGTATATGACCTGCCGATGAACGAGGTAGTGATGGATTTCTTCGACAAGCTGAAATCAACCAGCCGCGGTTACGCTTCGCTTGATTACGAATTCAAGGAATACCGTGCGGGCGATCTGGTCAAGCTGGATATTCTGGTGAATAACGAGAAAGTCGATGCGCTGTCGCTGATTGTCCACCGTGCCACCAGCGTGTATCGCGGACGCGAACTCGCCTCCAAGATGCGCCAGCTGATCCCGCGCCAGATGTTTGATGTGGCGGTACAGGCGACAATCGGTGCCAATATCATTGCACGCGAAAACGTCAAGGCCTTGCGCAAGAATGTGCTGGCCAAGTGCTACGGGGGTGACATTTCTCGCAAGAAGAAACTGCTGGAAAAACAGAAAGCGGGTAAACGCCGCATGAAGCAGGTCGGCAACGTCGAAATTCCGCAGGAAGCCTTTCTTGCGATTCTTCAGGTATCGGATAAATAAACATGAATTTTGCACTCATCCTTTTCGTTGCGCTCGCCGTTACTGGCGGGATATGGCTGCTCGACCTGCTGGTGCTGAAACGTGGCCGTGACAGGGACGCCAAGGAGCCACTTCTGGTCGAATATGCCAAGAGCTTTTTCCCGGTGATTCTGATCGTGTTTGGGCTGCGCTCATTTCTAGTCGAGCCATTCAAGATTCCGTCGGGTTCAATGATGCCGACGCTGCTGATTGGCGACTTCATCCTGGTCAACAAATACACCTATGGCATCCGCCTGCCGGTCATCAACAAAAAAGTGGTCGAGCTGAACAACCCCAAACGCGGTGACGTGATGGTGTTTCGCTACCCGGGCGACCCCAGTCTTGATTACATCAAGCGCGTGATCGGCGTGCCGGGCGATGTGGTCGAATACCGTGACAAGAAACTGAGCATCAATGGTCAGCCGGTGAGTAC
>JBBQDI010000013.1:0-11432 GCA_038319505.1 Burkholderiales bacterium | reverse complement strand
GGTGTGCAGCACCTGCTGGTCGGTCGGGATGTTGACCGCGCGCGCGGTTTCCACCACTCGATCGACGTCCATCTGGCTGATTTCCTTGTCCTTGATGGCGAACATGCCGTGCGAGTTGAAGCTCTTGATGTGGCTGCCGGCGATACCGGTGTAGACATCGCGGATCTTGCAGTCGGCCATCAACTCGGCTTCTTCCAGCGCACGCTGGATGGCGTTGACCGTCGCTTCAATGTTGACGACCACGCCCCGCCGCAGGCCACGCGATGGACTCGTGCCCATGCCGATGATTTCCAGCCAGCCCTCTTCATTGATTTCAGCAACAATGCAAACGATCTTGGAGGTGCCGATATCGAGACCGACAATCAGGTTCTTGGGATCTCTTGGCTTACTCATAATGCATGGCGCTCATGTTTTACTCGGTTTGAATGGGGATAGGCCATTAGGCATCCGGACGGCGAACCCGTCGGGGTAACGCAGGTCGACCGTTACCGGCGTGATGCGTGCAGCAGGCGCAGGCGCGGCAACTTCGTTCGATGCCTGCGCACCGATCGCATGCGTGCTCGCTGTCACCTGCTCGGCAAACAGACGGGGATACAGGGCAACAAAGCGTGCCAGACGTGCATCAGCCTGCTCACGACCCAGCGCAAGCTGCATGCCGTTATCCAGACGAATGCGCCATGCCCGGCGGGGCGACAGACGCAACTCGCCGATCGTCATGCCCAATCGGCCCAGTGCAGTTTGATAGCGACGATAAGCGGCCACTACTTCGTCGCTACTATCTTCTGGACCCGATAGCTTCAGCAGGGGCTGGCCCAGCGCGGCAACAAACACATCCCCCGCATCGCTCACCAAGGCGTTGTCGTTCCAGCGTGCCAGCGGTACATGCTCAATCAGTGATACGACCAGGGTGTCGGGCCAGCGACGTTCCACCCGCGCCTCACGCACCCACGGCAACTTTTCCAGGCTGGTGCGAACGCGTTCAAGATCGACGGTAAAGAAGGTGCCGCGCACCATGCGTTCAGCCACCAGCCGGATCTGCGCCTCGGTCACGTGTGCGGTCGGCGTTTTCACTTCAATCGCGTGCAGGGCAAACCACGGTTGCGCTGCCACCCAACTGGTCACGCCATAGGCCAAGAGGCCAAGCGCACCCCAGGTCAGCACGCGAGCGAGCTGACACATTGGATGGGCGGCGAGTTCGGCGGGGGTGCTCATGCCAATGTCTGCTCCAGTATTTGCATGCACAGCGAATCAAAATCCAGCCCGGCCACGCGCGCGGCCATCGGCACCAGGCTGTGATCCGTCATGCCGGGCGAGGTGTTCGCTTCCAGCAGGTAAGGATTACCGAGGCTGTCCAGCATCACATCCACCCGTCCCCATCCGCTTCCACCGATCAGGCGGAATGCATCCAGTGCCAGTTGCCGAAACGCCATTTCCTGCGTATCGGACAGGCCGGCCGGACAGTGGTACTGGGTATCGTTGCGCAGATACTTCGCCTCGAAGTCATAGAAGGCCTTGTCCTTGGCGGGCTCCAGGCGGATCAGCGGCAACGCATTGGCGCCCAGGATGCCGACAGTGAACTCGGCGCCATCAATGAATTTTTCCGCCAGCACCAGCGAATCGTGCTCGGCGGCCAGTTCATACGCCGCTTTGAGGGTGCCGTGGTCGGTTACCTTGCTCATGCCGATACTGGATCCCTCACGCGCAGGCTTCACAAAAATAGGCAGGCCGAGTTTCTTTTCCACGGCAACGAAGTCGCTGGTGGCGGTGAGGATTTCCCAGTCCGCAGTTGGCAGGCCGGCGGCGCGCCACAACAGTTTGGTACGCCACTTGTCCATGCCGAGGGCCGAGGCCATCACGCCGCTTCCGGTATACGGAATGTTCAACAGTTCAAGCGCACCCTGCATGCAGCCGTCCTCGCCGTAGCGTCCGTGCAGCGCGATGAAAATACGGTCGAACCCTCCGGTGATCAGGTCGCCGAGATTGCGATTCGCCGGGTCGAACGCATGCGCATCGACCCCTTGTCGGGTCAGCGCCGCCAGCACGGCGGCCCCGCTGTTGAGCGATACCGGACGCTCGGCAGAAGTACCGCCCAGCATGACCGCCACTTTTCCGTATTTTTTCGCTGATTCAATCGGGCTCACTGGCGCTCTCCGATAATCCGAACTTCACGAATCAGCCGCACATTGGTACGCGTTTCCACGCTGTCTTCCACATGTTCGATCAGACGTTCGATGTCGGTCGCCGTGGCATTGCCCTGGTTGACAATGAAATTGGCGTGTTTTTCCGATACCTGTGCGTCGCCGATTCGAAAGCCCTTGAGGCCGCAACGCTCGATCAGCCGGGCCGCGAAATCGCCGGGCGGATTGCGGAACACTGAACCGGCATTGGGCAAGTTAAGCGGCTGCGTAGCAATGCGCTGTTTCAGCAAATCACTAATCATCTCGCGTGAGGCAACGCCATCGCCGCGGGCCAGCCGGAACCAGCCGCCAACAAACCATTCCTGCTGTGCAGGTTTCAGCGCCACATGCCGATAGCCTGTCACGTACTCCGCCGGAAACCGCTCGTTTATCTGACCCTGACGATTCAGCGTCTGGACCTGCACCAGCTTGTCCCAGGTTTCGCTGCCGTAACAGCCGGCGTTCATTGCAATCGCCCCGCCGACAGTACCGGGAATGCCGGCCCAGAATTCGCCGCCAACCAGATTGTGGTTGGCGGCAAACCGCGCCAGCTTGGGCGCGGCGACCCCCGCCTGGGCATAGACCAGAGCCGTTTCGACATCACCCGACTCGGGTGGGATGCCCTGCGTGCGGCTCTCGATCGACAGTTTTTTCAGCACCCCATGCAACAGGATGACCACGCCGGCCACGCCACCGTCACGCACCAGCAGATTGCTGCCCAGGCCCACCATGTGGATGTCTTCGTGCGCCTGCATCGAGCGCACCATCCAGGTCAGGTCTTCCAGATCAGCCGGGACATACACGCGTTGCGCATTGCCCCCTGCGCGCCACGACACATGTTTTTTCATCGGTTCGTTGTAGAGGAAGCGCCCGCGCAGCACGGCCGCCACACCGCCGCCCATGTCCAACTCACTCATACGGTAGTCATGCCGCATGCTTGTCTCCCAGTTCAGGCGCAACCTGTCCAATACTGCCCGCGCCCATCACCAGCACCACATCGCCCGCCTGCGCGAGATCGCGCACTGCGGCAGGCACATCGGCGACGTTTTCCACAAACACCGGCTCGACCCTGCCTGCGACCCGAACCGCGCGCGCCAACGCACGGCCATCAGCCGCCACGATCGGAGTCTCGCCCGCCGGATAGACTTCGGTCAGCACCAGCACATCGGTTTCCGACAGCACGCTTACAAAATCCTCGAAGCAGTCGCGGGTGCGGGTATAGCGGTGTGGCTGGAATACCAGTACCAGCCGCCGTCCAGGAAAGGCGCCGCGTGCGGCGGCCAGGGTGGCGGCCATTTCGACTGGATGGTGACCATAGTCATCAACCAGGCAATACTTGCCGCCATCCTTGGCCGGCTGTTCCCCAAAGCGCTGGAAGCGGCGGCCTACGCCGTGAAATTCAGCCAGCGCCTTGACGATGGCGGCATCGCTCGCCCCCACTTCGGTTGCGACCGCGATTGCCGAAAGGGCGTTCAACACGTTGTGCATGCCGGGAAGATTCAGCGCCACATCGAGGTCGGCCATGCCTTCGCGCTTGACCGTGAAGTACATCAGGCTCTGCTCGAAGCGTGCATCGACAGCGCGCACCTGCGCCGATTCATCGAAGCCATAGGTGGTGACGGGTTTGGTGATGCGCGGCAGAATTTCGCGCACATTCGGATCGTCAATGCACACCACCGCCATGCCATAGAAAGGCAAACGCTGACAGAAATCGACAAAGGCCTGCTTTAGCCGTTCAAAGTCATGGCCATAGGTATCCATGTGATCGGCGTCGATATTGGTGACGATTGCGATCACCGGCGTCAGATACAGAAATGAAGCGTCGGATTCGTCGGCTTCGGCGACCAGAAAATCGCCCGTGCCGAGCCGTGCATTGGTACCGGCGGCGGTCAGCTTGCCGCCGATCACATAGGTCGGGTCCATGCCCGCCTCACCCAGGATACTGGCGACCAGACTGGTTGTCGTGGTCTTGCCGTGCGTGCCGGCAACCGCAATGCCCTGCTTCAGCCGCATCAGTTCGGCCAGCATCAGCGCGCGTGGCACGATGGGGATTTTATGCTCGCGTGCGGCGACCACTTCAGGGTTGTCATCCTGAACCGCGGTCGAGGTCACGACCGCATCCGCGTCGGCAATGTTTTCAGCGGCATGATCACGATGCATGCGCGCACCGAGTTTCGCCAACCGCTGCGTCACCGCATTGTCAGCCAGATCCGAACCGGATACGGCGTAACCCAGGTTCAGCAGCACTTCGGCGATGCCGCTCATGCCCACGCCACCAATACCGACAAAGTGAATATGACGAACCGCGTGTTTCATCTCGCGAGCGCCTCGCAAATATCCGCGACCTGATCGGTTGCATTCGGCTTGGCGAGGCGCATGGCCTTGCTCGACATGGTGGAAAGCGTGTCGCGATCAAGCCCGTTGATCAACGCTGCCAGCGTGTCTGCGGTCAGATCTTTCTGCTGCATCAACCAGGCCGCACCGGCCTCGCTGAGAAATTCGGCGTTACCGGTCTGATGGTCATCCACCGCGAAAGGGAAAGGCACCAAAACCGCAGGCACCCCGGCGCAGGCCAGCTCAGCCACCGTCATCGCACCGGCACGACAAATGGCAAAATCGCACGCCTGGTAAGCGGCGGCCATGTCATCGATGTAGTCACACACTTCAGCCTCGACTCCGGCTGCGGCATAGTTTGCACGCAGGATCTTGAGGTGCTGACGACCGGATTGATGCACGACGACCGGGCGCTTGTCCACGGCAAGCAATGCCAGCGCTTTCGGAATCAGCTCATTCAGCGCCGACGCCCCCAGGCTGCCGCCCACCACCAGCAAGCGCAGCGGGCCGCTGTGTTCTGTTCGGGTTGCCACGGCGATGTCGGCGCGCACGGGATTGCCCACCCATTCGGTCGCCACATTGCGGCACGGAATCGGCTTGTCTTTCTCGCCCTGGAATGCCAGCGGAAACGCAGTCAACACCCGGTCGGCCAGACAGGCCAATACGCGGTTGGTGAGGCCGCCGACCGAATTCTGTTCGTGGATCACCAGCGGCTTGTTAAGCAGGCTGGCGATCATGCCGCCAGGAAATGCGGTGTAACCGCCCATGCCCAGCACCACATCAGGCCGGCGCAGCAGGATGGCGCTCAGGCTCTGGACAAATGCGATCAGCAGCATCAGCGGCAACAGCAATTTGCGCAACAGCCCTTTACCCCGCATGCCGCCCATCGTCACCCACACCATGTCGATTCCCGCCACCGGCACCACGCGTGCCTCGAGGCCATTTTTCGTCCCCAGCCAGAACACGTCCCAGCCGCGCGTTCGCAGGGCATCGGCCACAGCGAGCGCAGGGTAGACATGACCACCGGTGCCGCCGGCCATCACCATGAGGGTGCGGTTCACCCTAACGGCCTCTGGTCGACTACGTGCTGTCGCGCGTGTGGAAACGTATGCGGCGGCCATCAGAAGGTTTTACCCCGCATCATCTGCCGGTGTTCCCAGTCGATGCGCAACAACACGGCAATGGCCAGGCAGTTGGCGACGATGCCGCTGCCGCCAAACGACAGGAAGGGCAGGGTGAGACCCTTGGTCGGCAACAGCCCGACGTTGACCCCCATGTTGATGAGCGCCTGCACGCCCAGCCAGATACCGATACCCTGCGCCACCAGCGCACAGAAGTTGCGCTCGAGCTGGGCGGCACGACGGCCGATCAGAAACGCTTTTATGATCAGCCAGGCAAAGAGTGCAACGACAACCGCCACGCCAACAAAACCGAGTTCCTCGGCAATCACGGCCAGCAGAAAATCGGTATGCGCCTCGGGCAGGTAGAACAGTTTCTCAACGCTGCCGCCCAACCCCAATCCCAGCCATTCGCCGCGACCGAAGGCGATCAGTGCGTGCGACAGCTGGTAGCCTTTTCCGTAGGGATCAGCGAATGGATCCATGAAACCCAGAATGCGCTGCATGCGATAGGGTGACGTCACGATCATGATGACAAACCCGACCAGCAGCACCACCACCAAGCCGGCAAATACTTTCCAGTTCAATCCGCCCAAAAACAGAATGCCCATGGCGATCGACACGATAACCACAAAGGCGCCGAAATCCGGCTCGCGCAGCAGCAGGGCGCCCACCAGCATCATCACGCCGGCCATCGGCATGAATCCCTTCTTGAAGTCGTGCATGAATGCGGCCTTGCGCGTGGTGTAATCGGCGGCATACAGCACGGCAAGAAATTTCATCAGTTCGGATGGCTGCAGGTTGGCGAAGCCCAGTGGAATCCAGCGGCGGCTGCCGTTGACCTCGCGACCGATGTGGGGGATCAGCACTACCACCAGCATCAGCAAGCCTGCGAGGAAAAGGAAAGGTGCAGCCTGTTGCCATACCCGCGTCGGCACCTGAAAGACGCCGATGCCGACGCCGACGCCAAGTGCAATAAACACGCCTTGCCGGATCAAATAGTATTCACCATTGTTGCCGGTATAGCGGGCGGCCTCGGCAATTGCGATCGACGCCGAATAGACCATTACCAGGCCAATTGCCAGCAAACCCATTGCCAGCCACAGCAGGCTGAAATCGAGCTCGGCACTGGGTTTGGGGGCGCGCGCTGAATAGAGCATCAGTGAGCCGCCCTTTTGTTCGCCAGTTTTGTCACGGCGTCGATGAACACGTCGGCGCGATGGATGTAGTTGCGGAACATGTCGAAGCTGGCGCAGGCTGGTGACAATAGGACGGCATCGCCTGGATGCGCCAGGCGTTGCGCTTCCTCGACCGCTTCCTGCAAACTGGCAACCGGATAGGTTTCCACGCCGCAGCCTTCAAGCGCGGCCGCAATCAGCGGGGCATCACGACCAATCAGCAGCACAGCGCGTGCGTTGGCTTCAACCGCGCCCTTGAGTGGACTGAAGTTCTGCCCCTTGCCGTCGCCGCCGAGTATGACCACCGCGCGACGCTTACCCATGCCATAGAGCGCCGCTTCGGTCGCGCCCACATTGGTGCCCTTGGAATCGTCGTAGTAGGTCACACCCTCGATTTCGGCGACCATTTCCACCCGGTGCGGCAAGCCCTTGAAATGTACCAGCCCGCGCAGCAAGGCTTCCATCGGCAAGTCCAGCGCACGGGTCAGCGCCAGTGCTGCCAGCGCATTGGCCGCGTTGTGCAACCCGGCAACCGGCAACGCTGACAGCGGCAGCAGCATGTCGCTGTCCTGACAAAGCTCGTCCTCACACAGGCCGAAATTCTCGTCTTCAGAACGCCGGTCGAGACCGAAACTGATTACCCGTCGTCCCGGCAAGGCCATCGCCAGGCTGCGCGCATCATCACGGTTCACGACCTGGACGCCGTCGCCGCTGAAAATTCGTGCCTTGGCTGCTGCATAGGCGTCCATGTCGGGGTAGCGATCCATATGATCTTCCGACACATTGAGCACGGCGGCGGCGGTGGCATTGAGACAAACCGTTGTTTCCAGCTGGAAGCTGGACAGTTCCAGCACCCATACTTGCGGTGCGGGCGCGATCCCCTGTTCGATTTCATACAGGGCATCCAGCACCGGCAGGCCGATGTTGCCAGCCACACAGGTGCTCAGGCCTGCCATGCGGCACATGTCGCCGCACATCGCAGTGACCGTACTCTTGCCGTTACTGCCGGTAATGGCGAGCAGCTGCATCGGGCCCGTTGTATCGGGCGCCTCGGCACGTCGTACATTGAGCGCTTGAAGAGCTCGTGCAAACAGTTCGATATCCCCCACCGCCTCAACGCCGGCCGCCACTGCGCGGGCCACCGCAGGTTCGGCCAGCGGCACCCCAGGGCTGACAACAAGCAAATCGGTTGACTGCAGCAGCGCGTCGTCAAACGCGCCGGCATAAAGAGGAACCTGCGGCAGAAACTCGGCCAGACGTGCTGCCTGCGGGGGGGCCGCGCGGCTATCGGCCACGCTGACCTGAGCACCACGCGCCGCCAGCCAGCGCGCGCACGACAATCCGGTGTCGCCCAGCCCGAGGACCAGGACATTCTTGCCGGAAAGTTTGAGGCTATCGTAGTTCATCTCAATTTCAGACTCGACAGGCCAACCAGCACCAGCATCATTGAAATAATCCAGAACCGCACCACAACCTGATTTTCTTTCCAGCCCTTGAGCTCGTAATGATGGTGAATCGGCGCCATCCGGAACACCCGTTTACCGGTGAGTTTGAATGAGGCGACCTGCACCATGACCGACAGGGTTTCCACCACGAACACGCCGCACATGATGAACAGCACGATTTCCTGGCGCACGATGATGGCGACCACGCCGAGTGCGGCACCCAGCGCCAGTGCGCCCACATCACCCATGAACACTTCTGCCGGATAGGCGTTGAACCACAGGAAGGCTAACCCGGCGCCCGCCATCGCGGCGCAGAAAATGGCCAGTTCTCCGGCACCCGGGATGAATGGCACGCCCAGATATTTTGAAAAAACCGCGTTACCGGCAACGTAGGCAAACAGCGCCAGCGCCGAGGCCACCATCACCGTCGGCAGGATCGCCAGACCATCGAGCCCGTCAGTCAGGTTGACCGCATTGCTGGAGCCGACAATGACAAAATAACTGAGCGCAATAAAAGCCGCTGCTGACAGCGCGATCGTTCCATGTTTGAAGAAGGGAATGATGAGTTCGGTGTGCGAGGGCTGACTGGCGGTTTGCCACAGGTAGACCGCAACCGCCAGCCCAATCACCGACTGCCAGAAATATTTCCAGCGCGAAGGCAGTCCACGTGAGTTCTTTTCCACCACCTTGCGCCAGTCGTCGATCCAGCCGATGACACCGAAACCGACCAGGGTAAGCAGCGCGACCCAGATATAGTCATTCGACAAATCAGCCCACAGCAATGTGGTCACGGTGACCGATACCAGAATCAGGGCGCCACCCATGGTGGGCGTGCCCGCCTTGACCAGATGGGTTTGCGGGCCATCGCTACGTACCGACTGGCCAATTTTCAGTGCGGCCAGTTTTCGAATGACTGCCGGGCCAACGATGAAGGAAATTGTCAACGCGGTCAGCGTCGCCAGCACAGCACGCAGTGTCAGATAGCTGAAAACGTTGAATGCCCGGATGTCCTGGCCAAGGTGTTGAAATAACCAAAGCAGCATGTCTAGTGTCCTTGTACCCCGGCCTCAAGGCCGACGGGGGCATCCATAAAACTTTGCACAACCCGTTCCATCTGCATGAAGCGTGAGCCCTTCACCAACACCGTGGTGTCGGGTGTCAGTTCGTTTTCAAGCTCGGCAAGCAGCTCCTGGATCCGCTCGAAGTGCATTGCCCCTGCGCCGAATGCGCCAACGGTTTCTTTCGTCAACTCCCCCAGTGCAAGCAGGCGGCTGACGCCTTCGGTGCGCGCAGTCAGTCCGATTTGCGCGTGCATGGCTGCGGCGTCACTGCCCAACTCGCCCATGTCGCCCAGCACCAGCACTTTTTTTCCGGGTTGCCGTGCCAGCACCGTCAGTGCGGCTCTTACCGAATCGGGATTAGCGTTGTAGGTGTCGTCGATAAAGGTGCTGCCGTGCAACGCGGCTTTTCTTTGCAGGCGTCCCTTGATACCCGTGAATCTGGACAAGCCGGTGACGATGCTTCGATGACGAGTGTCGAGTGCGAATGCAGCCGCCGCTGCAGCAAGCGCATTCATTACGTTGTGCTCGCCCGGCACCTGCAATTCGATGTTCAGGATGGCACTGGGGAGAGTAAGGGTGAGCGCTGCACCAAAGTCCGTGGGCTGGTATTGCCCACGGACTGCCGCAGGCTTGTTCAAACCGAAATCGATCACACTGCGCTGCGCGTTAAGTTCGCGCCACACCCAGACGTGAGGATCATCCGCGTTGAACACCGCGGTCCCCGCCACCGACAAGCCGTTGAAAATTTCGCCTTTAGCATGGGCGATGGCTTCGACCGAACCGAGAAATCCGATATGCGCAGTCATTGCATTATTGACCACTGCCACGGTGGGCTTCGCCAGCCGCGTCAGGTAATCGATTTCGCCGGCGTGGTTCATGCCCATTTCCAGCACTGCGAACTGATGCGACTCGCGCAAGCGCAGCAGCATCAGCGGCAGGCCGATGTCGTTGTTTAAATTGCCTTCGGTACTCAATACCGCGTCATCCAATCCCGCTTCCATCCGCAGAATCGATGCCAGCATTTCCTTCACTGTCGTTTTGCCGTTGCTGCCGGTGACCGCCACGACCGGCAGATTGAATCGTGCGCGCCAGGCCGCGGCGAGCGTGCCGAGCGCAAGGCGGGTATCGTCAACACGAATGGCCGCTTCGATTTCGGGTGCCTGCAGCCCGTCAAGGACGACGCCGGCTGCACCCTGTTGCAATGCCTGCGCGGCAAATCTGCCGCCATCGAATTTTTCACCGCGCAACGCAATGAAAAGATCGCCCGGCTGGATCGTGCGGCTGTCAGTGGAGACGCGCATTACCTCGGCATCTGCACCACTGAACGGCACACCCAGCATGGCCGCCGCTTCGGACAAACGCATCATGTCCATGCCTCCAATGCTTTTCGGGCAACCGCCACATCGGAAAAGGGCAACCGCGCATCGGCGACTTCCTGATATTCCTCATGCCCCTTGCCCGCGATCAGCACCACATCACCCTGATGCGCGCCGCCGATGGCCTCAAAAATCGCGCGCGCGCGATCCGGTTCAACGTGTGGCTTTCCGCTTGTTCCGGCCAGAATGTCGTCAATGATGTGTTGGGGGTCTTCGTTGCGTGGGTTGTCGCTGGTGATCCAGACTTCGTCTGCGCCCTGGGCCACGGCATGCCCCATCAGCGGACGCTTGCCTTTGTCACGGTTTCCGCCACAACCGAATACGCAAATCAGGCGGCCACCACTGACGATTTCGCGCAGGGTAGCCAATACCTTTTCCAGTGCATCGGGGGTATGTGCGTAATCCACCACCACCAGCGGATGCGCGTCACCGCCGAGTGTCTGCATCCGCCCTGGCGGCGGGGTGATGTGTGCCAGCGCCTTGCACGCGTCATCCAGCTTCACATCGGACACCAGCAGGGTGGTCAATACGGCCAGCAGATTGGCTGCATTGAAGCGGCCCAGTAGCGGCGCACCGACTTCGGCATTGCCCCAGTCGGTGTGTACCTTCAGATGCAAGCCGGCTTGTGACAGGCGCAGCTTTTCTCCGATCACCGCACCTCTCTGGAAACCATATCCTGCAACGCGCGCGGGCCGGGTTTCGCTCTCCAGCCGTTGGCCGAAGGCGTCATCGACATTGAGCAC
>JBBQDI010000012.1:0-11556 GCA_038319505.1 Burkholderiales bacterium | reverse complement strand
ACGGCCAAACCTATGACCTGTGCGGCCCCAAGGTCTACACCCTGCAAGAACTGGTGAGCTACGTGGGTGACGTCATTGGCAAAAAACGCAGCATCATCCCGCTGGGCAAGTGGATGTCGTATTTCCAGGCATGGGCGCTGGAATTCAAACCCGGCAAAAAACTCATGACGCGCGACAATTACTATGCCATGAGTGCGGACAACGTCTGTACCGGTGGCTGGCCTGACGTATTCGGTTTCCAGCCCGCGTCGCTGGAAGCGATCGCCCCCGAATACCTGCGTGCCGATTCGCCGCGTGCCCGGTATGAGGGCTATCGCGAAAACGCCAGCCGCTGACACTGCCGTGCCGCCATGAAGATTTACACGGTCGGCGGTGCAGTACGTGACCGGCTACTGGGCCTGCCCGTAGCCGACCGTGATTTTGTCGTTGTCGGTGCCACCCCGGACGCGATGCTGGCGCTGGGCTTCCAGCCAGTCGGCAAGGACTTCCCCGTTTTTCTGCATCCGCAAACCCACGCGGAATATGCGCTGGCACGCACCGAGCGCAAATCAGGACACGGCTACACAGGTTTCAAGGTGTACGCCGCGCCAGAGGTCACGCTGGAAGAAGATTTGCTGCGGCGCGACCTCACCATCAACGCGATTGCCGAGGATGAAGCAGGCGTGCTGGTCGACCCTTACGGCGGACAGCGCGACCTGGCTGCACGGGTGTTTCGCCATGTAAGTGAGGCGTTTGCCGAAGATCCGGTCCGGATTCTGCGCGTGGCACGCTTCGCCGCACGCTTCGCCGATTTTTCAGTCGCGCCCGAGACGCTGGCATTGATGCGGCGCATGGTGGGCAACGGCGAAGTCGATGCGTTGGTGCCCGAGCGCGTGTGGCAGGAAGTCGCGCGTGGCTTGATGGAAGCACACCCTTCACGCATGTTCCATGTACTGCGAGACTGTGGCGCGCTGGCCAGGCTGTTTCCCGAAATCGATCGCCTGTTCGGCGTGCCCCAGCCGCCCGAACATCATCCCGAAGTCGACACCGGCGTGCACGTGATGCTCGTCGTGGATTGGGCGGCGCGCCAGGGGTTCAGCCTGCCGGTCCGCTTTGCCGCATTGACACACGATCTTGGCAAGGGCGTCACGCCGCCCGAGTTCTGGCCCAGGCACCATGGCCACGAAGCCAAAAGCGTGGAGCTGGTGCGCGCGCTCAGCGAGCGCATTCGCGTCCCGGCTGACTGTCGTGAACTGGCCGTCGCAGTTGCGCGTGATCACGGAAATGTTCACCGTGCACTGGAACTGCGCGCGACAACGATCGTCGAATTGCTGGAACGAGTCGATGCGTTTCGCCGACCCGAGCGATTTGTCGAGTTTTTGCAGGCTTGCGAATGTGATTTTCGGGGGCGGCCTGGTTACGAGACGCGCGCGTTTCCACCGCCTGCTCACCTTGAGCAGGCGCTTGCGGCCGCACGTGGCGTCGATGCCGGGGCGATTGCGCGTGCCGTTGCGCCCGACAAAATTCGCGCTACAGTGTTCCATGCGCGTGCCGAAGCCGTCGACGTCTGGCGCAAGCAACAACCTTGAGGAAAAATCATGCCTTACAGTGAACAAACCGTGCAGTCAGTACGCCCGTGGTCGGATAAAACTTTCAGCTTCACGCTGAGCCGACCGCAGGATTTCGCGTTTGAAAACGGTGAATTCGTCACCATCGGGTTGAGGCACGAGGGCAAGATGGTGGCGCGTGCGTATTCCATTGTCTCCACCACCAACCATGATCACCTGGAATTCCTCAGTATCCACGTTCCGGATGGTCCCTTGACCGGCCAGTTGGCGAATATCCTTCCCGGCGATAGCGTGTGGGTCAACAGCAAGGCCACCGGTTCGCTTACGCTCAATCACGTATTGCCGGGGCGCACGCTGTACATGCTTGCCACCGGTACCGGACTGGCACCGTTCATGTGTCTGATTTGCGACCCCGAACTTTATGCTCGCTATGAAAGTGTGGTGCTGGTGCACTCGGTGCGTACGGTGGCCGAATTGGCGTACCGTGACGAAATCAACGCGTTGACCAACCTGCAATTGCACTACGTGCCGACCGTGACGCGTGAGCCTTTCTCCACCCCCGAACGCGGCGGCGATATTTTTCGCTCGGGCGAGCTGTCCCAGCGCCTCGGCCTGCCCGTGCCCGACCCCGAACTGGACCGCGTGATGATCTGCGGTAACCCGGCGATGACCCGTGAACTGACGCACCACCTCAAGGACAAGGGTTGGACGCTGACCAACCATCGTGGCGTTGGCAATTTCACCACCGAAGTGGCCTTCGTTGTTCACCACGAATAAACGCCCTCTGCATGCAGAGGGCGTTTTTGGGCGATCTGCCCGGTTGTTAAAGCGGACACAACCTGGACTCAATGCCTGTCGTGGCGACGGTCATCACGACGATCGTCGCGATCATCTCGTCTGTCTTCACGATGGCCTTGCCAGTGATGCCGCTCACGTCCATTCCAGCCTTGGTCATGGTAGCCGTATCCGGACTGCACATATTGGCGGGGTGGCAGCACGAAATAGCGACCGGGGTGGTAAGACGTGTGCGTCCAGTAGTTGTGGCCACCTGATTCATACAGCACGCGGAAACCATCGTCGTAACGGGTACCGAACGAGATGCTGAAGCTGGGTTCAACCGAGATCACACGGCCGTAGTCGTGGCCGTCGCGGGCAAGTGCCGCCCCCGAGGTGGTCAACAAGGCGGTTGCAATTAACAGGGTGCGTAACATGGCGCTTCTCCTTTAAAAAATTGAAACGATTGCATTCAACGAAACATCAATCGTTGCGGTCGTAGGCGCTGCTGTTCCAGCGTCCGGGACGCTGATCTTCAGCCACGCTGAAACTCACATTCAGGGCAAGCCACTTGCCGGGGTCGTAAGGCAGGCGGGTGTTGTACTCGCGGCCCTGGAAGCGGTAGCGCACGTCATAGCCGCTCACCACCTGACGATAGTTGTCCTCGGTGCGGCAGCGCTCCACCTGGCGCGGGCTCGATTCGTAGCGGGTGCTGCCATCATTCCAGCGGCTTCCGACCACAGCACCTGTCGCGGCACCCACAGCGGCGGCGGCCACCTTGCCGTTGCCCTTGCCGACGGTGGAACCGATCAGCCCACCTGCGATTGCACCCAGTACCGTGCTGCCGGTGTTGTTGCCGTCGCGATAGCTACGGGTTTCGTATCCGCTGGTTTCAGTCCAGCACTCGCGGCGCGGCTCGTTGATCGTGTCGTAAACCGGGGTGCTGGAGAGCACCTGGGCGCGGGCAGTGAAACCGTCACCATTGCTGTCTGGCCGGTCGTGGCCGGCCAGAGCCGACCCGCTGGCGGCAAGCAATGAAGAAATCAGGATGGTGTTAAATGTACGTACTTTCATGCTTACTCTCCTTACTACAGTGAAATCAGTGGGGCTTAGCGACGGTCGCGTGAGCGACTATCCTGTTCGTTGTGTTTCTGTTGGCGACGCTCAAATCCGTAGCCATAGCCATGCGGTTCCTCGCGTTCGGCTTCACGTTTTTGCGCACGGCGTTTATCCTGGCGGGCGTCCTTTTGATCAGAACGCGCCTCATCAGCTTGATCGTCCCTGGCCACGATGAATGAGCCGCCCATAAAATCCGGTGCGGCTTGAACCGGAGCGGCCAAAGCCAGTCCCAGTGTTGCCAGGCCAAAAATCCAGAATTGTCGTTTGATCATCGTTTTCTCCATTTCGGTGGTTGCGTTGCTTTGCTTCCATGCTTCGCAGTTTGGTTGAGGAAAGTAAGCGCACTGTTTCACGCAAGGACGATTTTGTAACAGTGTGTAACCGGGAAGGGAATAGGCACCCGTCTCCGCTGCGAGCCCGGGTGTCCCTTGAATTCGCCTGATGATCGCGCTGGGCCTTGGCTGTCAGGACAGTTTTGTGAGGATGCGGCGTCGTTATTCATACGCCCGACAGAACAAAAGCGCTCATGGCGGACAAGGAACAGGCGAGGGCGGGTGTCAATTTGTGGGATACCCGGGCTATAGTTTCCGCATGGAAAAAGACACCATTTATGTGACCGACGACGACCCCGGCATCCGCGAGCTGGTGGCTGAATACCTGGCCAGCCAGGGTTACGCGGTTGAGACCGCCGAGGACGCGGTCTCACTCGACCGTTTGCTCGCTGCCCGACTGCCCGACCTGCTGGTGCTCGACTGGATGATGCCGGGCGAGGATGGCTTGTCGGTCGCGCGGCGGCTGCGCGCGCAGCCGGGCTTTCCCCCCATCATCATGCTGTCGGCCAAGGGCGAAGACATCGACCGCATCATCGGGCTCGAAGTCGGTGCCGATGATTACCTGCCCAAACCCTTCAACCCGCGTGAATTGCTGGCGCGCATTCGCGCGGTGATGCGGCGAAATGGCGGAACCGTCGCGCCGGCCGCAGGCGATGCGGCCAAACGATTCCAGTTTGGTCCATTCAGCGTCAATCTCGACGCCCGCGTCTTGAGTCGAGACGGCGCTGAAATCGTGCTGACTACCGGCGAATACGAACTGCTGGAAATCTTCGTTACCCATGCCAACCGTGCGCTGTCGCGCGACTGGCTGATGGATCAATTGCGCGGATTCGAGCGCGATCCATTCGACCGCAGCATTGACGTGCGGGTGAATCGTTTGCGTAAAAAAATAGAGGATGATCCCGCCAGCCCGGCTTACATCCGCACCCAACGCGGCCAGGGCTATCTGTTCGTCCCTCAGGGCAAGGGGTGAAATACCTCCCCCGCTCATTATTCGCCCGCACCGCGCTGACATTGGCGCTGGCCTTCATCGTGTTTCAGGCGGCGGCGTTCTGGGTGGTCTATCGTACCCTGATCGTTCCCGTGGCAGAACGATCCGCCGATGATCTGGCGGGATTGATCGTGTTGTCGGCGCAAACCTGGGTCGAGCTGCCGCCGCAAACGCGCGCAGCGTTCGAACGCGAGCTGGCACGTCGTCATGGCCTGCGCCTGACCACGGTTGATGTCGGTGCGACGATGGATGCGCCGCGTTTTGCGTTCCGCAAGGAAATCGAAGCTGCACTGAGCCGTCGGGTGGGTGAGCCTATTGTGTTGCGCGGGGTGCCAGGCACCAGGGCGGCATGGCTGGATATTCCCTTGGGCGGGCATGTTTTGCGTACCGGATTTTTCCCCGACCGCTATGCCGTCAAGCCACCCCAGGCCGCGATTGCCGTGATTGCGGTCGGTACGTTTCTCAGCCTGCTGACCGCCTTGTTTCTGGTGCGCCGCATTACCGTTCCCCTCGCGCGCGCGTCGCGTGCCGCCAGCCAGGTGGGGGCGGGTGAACTACCCGAACTGTTGCCGGAAACCGGCCCTTCCGAACTCGCTGAACTGGCCCGCCGCTTCAACATCATGGCGACCGAAGTGCGCGAGCTTCTGGATAACCGCACCACGTTGTTGGCGGGGATCTCGCATGATCTACGTACCCCGATGACACGCCTGCAGCTCAATCTGGAAATGTTGCGTGATGCCCCCAGCGCGGCACGCATCGACCGGGCGGTGGCCGATTTGGCCGACATGAACAGGCTGATCACGGGTTATCTGGAATTGGCGCGCACCACGCAGCCCGAAACAAAGGTTCGCTTTGACCTTGCCGGGTTGCTGGAGGAGGTGGCTGCCGATGCAGGCCTGGCGTGGCCGAGTGCTGCGCCATGTGAAGTCGAGGGTGGCCGCCTGGCAGCGCGGCAAATCGTATCGAACCTGATCCAGAACGCGCAGCGATATGGCGGCGGCGCCCCGGTCGAACTGCTGCTGGACTGCACGGACACACTGGCGCGGGTAAGGGTGTGCGATTCTGGCGCCGGCATACCGGAGGATCAGCTTGAAAAAGTGTTCAGACCGTTTTACCGACTTGAATCGTCGCGCTCGCAGGCCACGGGCGGAACCGGACTGGGGCTGGCGATCGTGCGCCGGCTGGCGGAAACAAACGGATGGAAGGTGGTTTTACGGAATCGCCCGCAAGGCGGGCTGGAAGCGGTGCTGGAAATTGGACGCTAAGGCGTCAGACGCATTGCCCGGTGCTGCGACGCAGGACCCTGAACTCGATGAACAGCAGCGTGATGCTGAACATCGACATGCGGCTGGTGCTGCCGCTGAAAAAACCGAGAAGCGAACGAGACAGGTTGATGCTCACGCTGGTTCCTCTACCCAGTTGCATTAGAGAGCGGGATGACGGGCAAACAAGGAAAACTGAACAAACAGCAGCGACAGGCTGGTGAGGCTCATGCGTTCGGTCTGTCCGTGAAACCAGGCGAAAGGTGAATGGCTGAGTTCGAGAACCAGTTGTTTTTTACCGAATTGCAGTTTCATGATGTGCTCCTTGATCGGGGTGGTTGCCTGAATACTTGCAACGCCTGTGCCAACCCGTAAGCCGTGGGTATGTTTCTAGAAATAATCAATAAAACAATTGGTTATAGGTGGCGTCCTGATGGCGTGGGTTGGCGGTGTGACGCAAATTGACGGAAAGCCGTCAACCCGTGTCGAAGCGGCAAACAATTCATGCCCTAAAGGGTCGGATTTGTACAACAGGGTAGAATCCGGCTTTACGAATTAAGTGGTGCGTGTTCTGCGCATCGCCTCTTTGGCATGATCATCCTTAAAAATCTCAGCCTGCGGCGTAGCGCCAAGGTCCTGCTCGACAACGCGTCGGTCTCCATCAACCCCGGTGAACGGGTCGGCCTGGTCGGCCGCAACGGCGCCGGCAAGTCCAGCCTGTTTGCGCTCTTGAACGGCACCTTGCACGAAGACAAGGGCGACTTTTCTGTCCCCTCGCAGTGGCGCATGGCCCAGGTGGCGCAGGACATGCCTGAAACTAGCGAGTCGGCGACCGATTTCGTCATCGCCGGCGATACCGCGCTGGCCGAGGCGCAAGCTGAAGTGACTGCGGCAGAGGAAAGCGACGACGGCGAACGCATGGCGCATGCCTATATGGCGCTGCACGACGCCGGCGCACACGATGCCCAGTCGCGCGCGCAGTCGCTGATTCTCGGCCTGGGTTTTCAGGTGCGCGAGCTGAATCAGCCGGTCAACAGCTTCTCCGGCGGCTGGCGCATGAGGCTGCAACTCGCTCGCGCACTGATGTGTCCGTCCGAACTGATGCTGCTGGACGAACCCACCAACCACCTCGATCTGGATGCGCTGGTGTGGCTGGAAGCCTGGCTCAAGAAATATCCCGGCACCATGCTGGTGATCAGCCACGACCGCGAGTTTCTCGATGCCGTGACCAACGTCACCCTGCATATCGAGCACGGCCAGCTCACCCGTTACGGCGGCAACTACAGCGCCTTCGAAGACATGCACGCCGAACAGCTGGCGTTGCATCAGGCGGCATTTTCCAAACAGCAGGACAAGATTGCCCACCTGCAGGACTTCATCAACCGCTTCAAGGCCAAGGCCAGCAAAGCCAAGCAGGCGCAAAGCCGGGTCAAGGCGCTGGATCGCATGGAGCGCCTGGCGCCGTTGCTGGCCAATGCCGACTTCACCTTTGAATTCAAGGAACCGCAGAACCTGCCCAACCCCATGCTGTCGATCGACAACGCCAGCTTTGGTTACCCGCCGCCCGCCGATGCGCCGCCCGGCACCCCGCCGACCGTCATCGTGCGCGGCGTCAGCAAATCCGTCTTCGCCGGCCAGCGCATCGGCATCCTTGGCGCCAACGGCCAGGGCAAATCGACCGTGGTCAAGACCATCGCCCGCACCCTGCCGGTGGTCGAAGGCGAGGTGCTCGAAGGCCGTGGCCTCAACATCGGCTATTTCGCGCAGCAGGAACTCGACGTTTTACGCCCCGCCGACACCCCGCTCGAGCACATGATTCGGCTGGCCCGTGACACCATCGCCAACGGCGGCGCCGGCCAGTTCAGCAGCCGCGAGCAGGACCTGCGCACCTTTCTGGGCACGTTCAACTTCAACGGCGACATGGTCAAGCAGGCCGTCGGCACCATGAGCGGTGGCGAAAAAGCGCGGCTGGTGCTGTGCATGATCGTGTGGCAGCGCCCCAACCTGTTGCTGCTGGATGAGCCGACCAACCACCTTGACCTCGCCACCCGCGAAGCGCTGGCGATGGCGCTTAACGAATTCGAAGGCACCGTCATGCTGGTCAGCCATGACCGCGCCCTGCTGCGCTCGGTGTGTGACGAGTTCTGGATGGTCAGCAAGGGCGGCGTCGAGCCGTTCGATGGCGATCTGGACGATTACCAGCGTTACCTGCTGGATGAGAGCAAGCGCCTGCGTGAAGAAATCAAGCAGGCTGGCAAGGTGGCAGAAGCCCCTGTGGTAAAAGTGGAACCTGCGCCAGTGGCGGCAAAGAAGCCGGTTGCTTCGGGCAAGGTCAAGTCGCTTAAGCAGAAACAGGAGCGGCTTGATAAAAGCATGGCTGCGTTGCAGGCGGAGAAGGCTGCGTTTGAAGCGCGGCTGAGCGGAATGCTTTCGGTGGAGGAGATTACCGAAACGGGTAAGCAGCTTCAGCACGTGATTGACGAGTTGGCAATTGAAGAAGGGGAGTGGCTGGCGTTGGCGGGGGAGATTGAGGGGTTGGAAGCGGGCGCTTAATCGCGATCGCTATCCACCGTTCGCCCTGAGCCTGTCGAAGGGCCTGTTCGCTGTAGTGAGGTGTTCGTTAAACCACGACCGTTGGCCGGGGGTTGCCCGGCTGCAAGCTACTTTCTTTTGCTTCGCCAAAAGAAAGTAGCCAAAGAAAAGGCGACCTCGCCCATCCCCGAAACCCTCCCCAACCAAGTTAAAATGCCGCTTTCCCGAAAAGCCGTGTATTTGCCGTGAAACCCACCTTTCAGGACACCATCCTCACCTTGCAACGTTACTGGGCCGAGCGTGGCTGCGCGTTGCTGCAGCCCTACGACATGGAAGTCGGCGCGGGCACCTCGCACACTGCCACTTTTCTGCGCGCGCTCGGCCCCGAGCCGTGGAAGGCCGCCTACGTGCAGCCGAGCCGCCGCCCCAAGGACGGACGCTACGGCGACAACCCCAACCGGCTGCAGCATTACTACCAGTTTCAGGTGGTCCTCAAACCCGCGCCGGCGGACATTCTGGAGTTGTATCTGGGTTCGTTGGAAGCGCTGGGATTCGATCTGAAAAAGAACGACGTGCGCTTTGTCGAGGACGATTGGGAAAACCCCACGCTCGGCGCCTGGGGGCTGGGCTGGGAGGTGTGGCTGAACGGGATGGAAGTCACCCAGTTCACTTATTTCCAGCAGGTGGGCGGTATCGACTGCAAGCCGATCACCGGTGAAATCACCTACGGCCTGGAGCGCTTGGCGATGTATCTGCAGGGCGTGGAAAGCGTGTACGACCTGGTGTGGACCGAGGGGCTGACGTATCGCGACGTGTATCACCAGAACGAGGTCGAGCAGTCGACCTACAACTTCGAGCACAGCGATGTCGACTTCCTGCTCACCGCTTTTGCCGCGCACGAGAAGACTGCGCAGGAACTGATGGCGGCGCAGCTGGCGCTGCCGGGCTATGAGCAGGTGCTCAAGGCCGCACACACGTTCAACCTGCTCGACGCACGCGGTGCGATTTCGGTGACCGAGCGTGCAGCCTACATCGGCCGCATCCGCAATCTGGCGCGCGCGGTGGCGAAGAGCTATCTCGATAGCCGGGCGCGGTTGGGTTTTCCGATGGCGCCGCGTGCATGGGCAGACGAAGTCAACGCACAGCTTGCGAAGAAGGAGGCCGCGTGAGCAAGAATTTGCTGGTCGAACTCTTCGTCGAAGAATTGCCGCCCAAGGCGTTGAAAAAACTGGGTGAAGCTTTCGCTGCCACGTTGGCCGAGAGCCTGGTTGCGCAGGGGTTGGCTGAAGCGAATTCTGTGGTTGTCAATTTCGCCACCCCGCGCCGTCTTGGCGTGCGAGCCGAGGCCGTGCTGGCGTGTGCGGCTGACAAGCCGGTGTCGACCAAGCTGATGCCGGTGAGCGTGGGTCTGGATGCCGACGGCAAGGCTACGCCTGCTTTGCTGAAGCGTTTGACTGCGCTGGGTGCGGATGCGTCCGCGGTCGGCAAGTTGCGCCATGCAGTTGATGGCAAGAACGAAGCATTGTTTTACGACAGCATCGCGCCCGGCACCACGCTGGCCGATGGCCTACAGCTTGCGCTGGAAGCTGCGATGGCCAAGCTGCCTATCCCCAAGGTGATGACCTATCCCGATCCGTCAGGCGATGGCTGGGAAACGGTCAATTTCGTGCGCCCCGCACATGGCTTGATTGCGCTGCACGGCGCCGACGTCGTGCCGGTGTCGGTACTCGGTTTGCAGGCTGGGCGCATGACACAGGGCCACCGCTTCGAGGCGCGAGTGGATCCGGTGGCGATCACCCACGCCGATTGCTATGCCCTGCAAATGAGTGACGAAGGCGCCGTGATTGCAAGCTTCGCCGAGCGCCGCGCCGAGATCGTCCGCCAGTTGCAGGCCGCCGCTGCGCCGCTGGGCTTGAAGCCGGTCGACGATGACGCGCTGCTGGATGAAGTGACCGCGCTGGTCGAGCGTCCCAATGTGCTGGTCGGCAAGTTTGAAGAAGCCTTCCTCGATGTGCCGCCGGAATGCCTGATTCTGACCATGAAGGCGAACCAGAAATATTTCCCGTTGCTGGATGCAGTGGGCAAGCTCACCCATCAATTCCTGATCGTGTCGAACATCACGCCCGACGATGCATCGGCCGTGATCCAGGGCAACGAACGCGTGGTGCGTCCGCGACTGGCGGACGCCAAGTTCTTTTTCGACCAGGACCGCAAGAAGACGCTTGAATCGCGTGTGCCGGGCCTGGCGAAGGTGGTGTATCACAACCAGCTCGGCACCCAGGGCGAGCGCGTCGAGCGGGTGCGGGCGATTGCGCGTTGGGTGGCTGAAAAAGTCGGTGCCGATGTCCAGGCATCCGATCGCGCCGCGTTGCTGGCCAAGACTGATCTGTTGACCGATATGGTCGGCGAGTTCCCGGAACTGCAGGGCATCATGGGCGGCTATTACGCACGTCATGATGGCGAGGATGAAAGCGTCGCCCGGGCCATTGCCGATCAGTATCTGGTCCGTCGCGAAGAAACCGGGGCGGTCTCGAACCTGGTCAGCGAGGTGCTGCAGATTGCGGACCGGATGGAAACGCTGGTGGGGATCTGGGGCATCGGCCTCAAACCTACCGGGGACAAGGACCCCTTTGCCCTGCGCCGTCATGCCTTGTCGGTAATCAAGTCCTTTCAATTGTTGGGCGCCATGTCGAACTCTGAAAAAGCGGGCCTGCAGCTGGCGCTCGACGACCTGATCGAGTTTGCGCTGTCCATTTTTCCAGCAGGCCTGCTGGCCGACAACGTGGCCGAAGAAATCAAGCTGTTCATTTACGAACGCAACGCCAACCAGCTGGCACCTCTCTACGGGGCCGAAGCGATTGCCGCCGTGTTTGCAAACTATCCGCCGCTGCAGGAAATTGGCAAACGGTTGAGTGCGGTACGCGAGTTTGCCTCGTTGCCCGAGTCCCCCAGCCTCGCCGCGGCCAACAAGCGCGTCGGCAACATCCTGAAAAAGGCCG